>CAZTNL010000555.1:0-2753 GCA_964614885.1 uncultured Calditrichaceae bacterium
GGGGCGAGAACTATCTGGAAACGCTAGAACAGAATCTGGATCATGAAGGACTCAACAATTTAGCAGACATCCCGGGCCGAGGAGAACCAGAGAGCAGTGAACTGAATTTGGGTGGAATTCTCTCGTTGTTGCGGACGCTGCGTTACGACGGCGTCCTCGGCTTCGAATTCGAGCCCACCAGCGAGAGTGAGCCGGCGGTAAGACAGGCGCTGTCCTTCTTCGGCTGAACCGGTTGGCGTGTCTTTCTGCTTGCCTCTTTGCGACAAAATTTATAAAGTAGGCACCGGGCGCCACGGCAAAAGCAAAACTAATCGGTACGTTGTGTCATGTAACTATACGATGCCCTGCATGGCCAATTCTTGAGCGTGCGATGAAATACATAGCCGGAGAAAACGGTTAGGTTAGAATGGCCCCAATGCCTGAAGCTTGTGAGCAAGGCAGCAAATCTGGAGGTTCATCATGAAAGATGAACAGAAAACCAAAGCACAGCTTATTGCCGAGTTGCGGGAAATACGCCGTCACCTCTCAGATTTCGACAAATTTAAAAAGCAAAGCAAGCAGACCAAGGGCCTACTTGCTACGCAGTCAGAAGTGCTGGAGATGGTCTCCTTAGGCGCGGGCCTGACGGAGGTACTGGAGCGGCTGTGCCTGCTCATCGAGCAGCAATCAGCCGGCGCCATGTGCTCCATTCTATTGTTCGATGAGACCGACGGCAAACTGCGCAGCGCAGCGGCGCCCAGCTTGCCGCAAGAATATGCGCTCGCTCTAGATGGGCTGATGATCGGCGAATGTCAAGGTTCTTGTGGTACGGCCGCGGCGCGCGAAAAGCCGGTCATTGTGCGCGACATCGCCGAAGATCCGCTCTGGGCCGGTTTTCGCGACCTGGCGCTGCAGCACGGCATTCGGTCCTGTTGGTCGACGCCGTTCTTCTCCAGAAAAGGTAAAGTTCTTGGGACCTTTGCCATATCCAACAAGGCGCCTGCCAGTCCCTCACCCTCCCATCGCCGCCTCATTAAAACCGCTACGCATCTGGCGGCCATCGCCACCGAGCGCAAGCAGGCGGAAAACAGACTAAAACTATCTGAAGAAAGCTACCGCAGCCTGGTCAACAATGCTACGGATGCAATCTACATTCAGGATAGAGAGGGACGCTTTCTTGATGTAAATGATGGCGTTATCAAGATGTACGGTTACCCCAAAGAATTCTTCATTGGGAACACTCCGGAACCCCTGGCCGCTCCAGGCAAGAACGATTTGCAAAAAGTTGGAGAGCACATAGAAAAAGCATTTGCGGGAGAGCCGCGGCAATTCGAGTTTTGGGGAAAGAAACGCAATGGCGAAATTTTTCCAAAGATAGTTCGTCTGCAGAGAGGAAAATATTTCGGACAGGATGTGATAATTGCTTTTGCCGTGGATATCAGTAAAATCAAAATGGCGGAAGAGGCTCTACGGGAGAGCGAAGAGAAATATCGGAAAATTTTCGAGAATGTGCGGGATGTATTTTACCAGACAGGCCACAACGGTAAGATTACCGAAATAAGCCCATCGATAGAAAGACATTCAGGATACAAACGTGAGGCGCTCATTGGCACGCAGATTAAGGACTTCTATTATTATCCAAAAGACTATGGGGACCTTTGCGAAAAGTTAGTAACGAATGGGGAGGTGGACGATTTTGAAGTTCGATTGAAAGACAAAGAGGGCCGCTTGAAGTATGTCTCCGTCAATGCCAGAGTCGTGCTTGATAGTGACGGCAACCCGGTCGCTTCTGAAGGCACGCTCCGAGATATCACCGAGCGCAAGCGGGCGGAAACTATGCAGTCTGAGCAACGCAGAATTCTCGAACTCATCTCACTTGGCGAGGCCTCTCAAACTGAAGTTCTCGAAGCCATCGCTCAAATTGCGGAATCGCACTTTACAGACGTACGCGCTAGCATTCTGCTCCTTGACGGCCGCACCCTCCGCCATGGCGCGGCGCCGAGCATGCCCGAGGCGTACAATGCGCTCATCGATGGCCTGCAAATCGGTCCCGCTACCGGTTCTTGTGGAACCGCGATGTATCGCAAAGAGCGAGTCATCGTTGAGGATATCAGCAGCGACCCTCTGTGGGCCGATTACCGCCACCTGGGAAAGGACTACGGGTTCCGGGCCTGCTGGTCGCAGCCAATATGCGCTGCCAGCGGAAAGGTATTGGGCAGCTTTGCGCTCTATCGCGAGCAACCCGGCGCCCCTACAGATGACAAAATCCAGTTGATCTGTTCTATGGCCCAGCTTGCCTCTGTTGCAATCGAACGCAAGCAGTCGGAAGACAATCTAAGAAGGGGCTACGAAACCCTGCAAATCTTGAACTCGCTTTTGCAGATTTCAATTGAAGATAAACCTTTGGAAGAGATTTTGACGACGGCGTTAAACATCATTCTTTCTGCGCCTCTCATGCATCTCTCGCCAAAAGGCGGCATTTTCCTGGTGGAAGCCGGTGTTCTGCGTTTAAAAGCGCAAAAGAATCTACCAGCGGAGCGGCGAAATCTTTGCGATAGTGTGGCTTTTGGCCACTGTCTGTGTGGCCGCGCCGCCGAAAGCAGGGAAATCCAGTTCGCCGATTGCGTGGATGAGCGGCATGAGAACCAGTACGAAGGCATCACACAGCATGGGCACTACAACGTTCCTATTTTGCACAGTGGCGAAGTGCTCGGCGTTATCGTCCTTTATCTCGACCATCGGCATGTCCAGAGCGAGCATGAAATCGGATTTTT
>CAZTNL010000556.1:0-2751 GCA_964614885.1 uncultured Calditrichaceae bacterium
TAGAGAGAGTCGAGGGCATGATCAGGGCGCCGCCCAGGCCCATCAGCGCCCTGGCAGCCGGGCAACACGGCGCGCCGGCGCCGATCTCCGCCCTGCAAACGCCGGCCGGGACAACCGACTCCAGGTCAAGTGCACCGGCTTCCGGCAGCGCGCACACAGAAACGACAGCCAACAGAGGGCCTGGCGCCACCCACGACCCGGTCAACGTACCGAAAAGCGAAACACCTGCGGCCGCAGACGTTACTCCGGATGAAAGCGCCGAAGTTACATCTGAGACCGCAGCGCGGCCTCTAGTCCCATCTCAAACGACCGAGATTGAGGTCACAACAGAGTTGCTCACCGAGGAAGCGATCGTTGAACCTTCCGGGCAGGAGGACGAACGATCAGGCCGTGAAACGGCGGCCTCCGAATCAGAAAACGATCCGGCCGAATCGACTGCTCAGGCAGCCGTTACACCTACTGAAATCGCTCAGGAAGAAATGAAGCCGGAGCCGCCGGCGCAGGCCGAAGAGGGCGAGCAGGAATTGGCACGCGCCGAGGATGCGGCAGAAACTCCGGAAGTGAGCGAGCCGGCCTCTCCAGCCACGGAGGACATCACCCAAAGCATTGAAGTCACCTCAGAGCACCTCTCGGAAAAAAAGATCGATGAACAGCCTGAGATGGAGACAGAACAGACCGTCCAGGATGAGCAGAAACTCGAACGCGCCGAGGATGCGGCAGAAGCTCCGGAAGTGAGCGAGCCGGCCTCTGCAGCCACGGAGGACATTACCCCAAGCATTGGAGTCTCCTCAGAGCATCATTCAGAAGAAAAGATCGATGAACAGCCTGAGGTGGAGACAGCGCAGACCGTCCAGGATGAACAGGAACTCGCACGCATCGAGGATGCGCCAGAAACTCCTGAAGTGAGCGAGCCGGCCCCGGCAGCCCCGGAGGACATCACCCAAAGTATTGAAGTCAACTCAGAGCACCTCTCAGAAGAAAAAGTCGACGCTACCCCCGAAGCGGTGTCGCCGGCGATGCCTGCTGCCGCTCACCCACCGGCACAGACACCTGAAGTCGAACCGAGCGCGCAAGCAGCCATAGAACGTGCCGCAGCTCAGAGATCGCCGGACACGGGCCGTCCCAAGAGCGCTCCGGAACCACGATCGGCTCAACCTGCAGCGAACGAAGACCCGGATGCCGTCGACGCGCTGGTGCGGCGCGGGATCAACTGTTACAAGCAAAAAGAATTTGAGGATGCCATCATCTTTCTCAACAAAGCGTTGCGGCTCGACGAGGGGTTCACCGACATCTACGCCATGCTGGGCAACGCCTATTTCCGCAACAAGATGTTTGCGGAAGCACAACAGTCGTATGAGATCCTGAAAGAAAAAGGCCGGGCCACGGAGGCCGTTTGTGAAAATCTGGGCCTCATCTACTGGAAATCCGGGCTCAAGGAAGCGGCCCTGAAAGAGTGGCGTTCCGTTGTCAGCGCCAACCCGGAGCGGGAAGACCTGGCACGCCGGATCGAACAAATTGAAGGGGATATGCGACGGGCCAGAGGGAGGGCAGAGCAGTCGCTCGCCAGGGGAGCGAAGCAGGAATCCGCGCATCACCAGGATGCGGCAAGCCGTGGCCAGAATGGCGACCGCATGCAGGCACTCTCCCTCCTGAACGAGGGTATCAAGCAATACAAGCTGGGCGCGCGTGACGCCGCGATCGGCTTTTTCGAACAGGCTATTGCAATGTTTCCGGACAAGACCGAAGCCTACCACTACCTGGGCAATGCCTATTTCCGCAACCGCATGTACGACGAGGCCGCCGAAGTCTTCGAGAGGCTCAAGAAGCTAGATGGCGATGACCTGCGCTCGAAAGAAAATCTTGCCCTCGTGCGCGCCCGACAAGGCGACTATGCACAGGCGATTCGCGAATGGCAGGAAGTGCTGCAAAAAGAGCCCGACCGAATCGATTTGAAAAACAAGATCGAAAAAGCCGCGCAACTGGTTTGACCCGCCCGACAATTTTCTTGCATTTCCGAACACCGAGTCCTACTTTCCCCGAACAATTCCTTACTACACCGCTTCTGAAAGGACAGATCATGGCAGACGCAAAAATAGCGCAGAAGGCGCCTTATGTCATTGAAGTCGAACCCCAAAAATACGCCTGGTGCTCCTGCGGCCTTTCCACAAAACAGCCCTACTGCGACGGCAGCCACAAGGGCACGGATTTCCTTCCCATCATCGAAGAAATAACCGAAAAAAAGACCGTCGCATGGTGCGGCTGCAAACACAGCAGCAAACCGCCCTACTGCGACGGCAGCCACAACGATCTGTAGCCGGTTCGTTCTCCGGGCCAAAACTCTGAGCGCCGCCCAAAAAGCTCGTGAACCGCAGAGACACGGAGACGCAAAGCTCTTGAATCCACGCGTCGAATGAGCCTTATTTCCGTTGCGGCTTAATCTACCTGTGGGGACAATCCAGGATAGTCTGTTTCACGCAGCTCGCGCGAACATGATGTGAAAATTCCTGGATGAAACCGGTCGGCGCACAGGTTATTCTCCAACATAATTCGAGGATGCTTCCTATTTCGGGCCTGCATTTAGCTGAGCGCTTACGGTTGCAAGAAATAAAGCAAGGGCGCCGTTCCTTTTAACGGCAGTGCATCGTTCGAGTACGCCCGCGGGGATGGAAATTCCCACGCGCAGACTCGATGACAGAAGAACGGGAGTTCATTCAATATGGCAAAACACGACTACGATGTCGTGGTGATCGG
>CAZTNL010000557.1:0-2743 GCA_964614885.1 uncultured Calditrichaceae bacterium
CCTGATTATTGGATTCCCGTTCGGCGGCATGGGATTTGGCGGATTTCAGGGCGCGACCTTTCTCGATTTGGGACAAGCCTGGGACTCCGACTACCAGTTTAACGAGGTTCTGGGCAGCATCGGCTTTGGGCTTCGTTTGCGCCTGGGCGGCTTCCTGGTGCTTCGGTATGAAATCGGTCGCAGGTTTCAGGTTCGTGACTTTAGCAGCCCGGTGCTCGATTGGGACCGGGGCCTGAAGAAATCCTTTTGGTTTGGTTTTGACTTCTAGCATGAGCGCGATGACGTTTCGAACGAGTTGCTGCCCTGCATTTCGGCTTCTTATCGGCGGCCTCTGCGCGCTTCTGAGCGCCGGATGCAGCAAGACCATGGTTGCCGGCGAGAAGCTTCCGGCGGAGTTTGGCAGCAATTGGTCGCAGTTCGGCGGCGGCGAGACGCGGTTGGCCAGCATCCGCTCAGAAGTTGTTCCGCCTTTGCGGAATGCATGGACTTACAAGCCGAGCTCTAAGGTAGGTCGCGCGCTGGTCATTGTTGACGGCCTCATCTACTTCGGCACCCTCGACGGCAAGATCGAAGTTGTCGACGTCGAGACCGGGAGCCGGGTCAGGAGAATCAAGCTCACCGACCAAATTGAAGGGACATGCGCCTACCACGACGGTTCTCTCTACGTCGCCTACCGGTATGGCGAAGAGACTTTAGGCAGGCTGGATTTAAAAAGCGGCAAGTTCCTTTGGCAGGTCGACGCGGGAGACATTGCCAGCGAGCCGCTGGTTACGGAAGAGGGGGTCTTCGTTTCAGCCCTTTACAAGCATATCGATTGCTACGATTTGGCTACCGGAGAGCGGAAATGGCGCTACAAGACCGCGGATCAGCACCGGTCTTCGCCGGCGTTGTCCGCAGGCGTGCTGGTGAGCGGTTGCGACAACGGCACTGTCTATGCTCTTGTCAGCGCAACAGGTGCGCTGAAGTGGAAGACGTCGGCTGGCGCGAGCGTTTTCGCAACGCCGGTGATCGATGCCGGCCGCGTGTTCGTCGGGTCCATTGACAGCGTTTTCTATGCGCTTTCCCTCGACGATGGCAAAGAACTGTGGCGGTTCAAGGCAGATGCGCCGATTTATCAGAGCGCCGCCAGCGATGGGGATGTGGTTGTTTTCGGGGCTACAAACGGACAGGTCTTCTGTCTGGATGCGGTCACCGGTAGCCAACGCTGGAGTTTTTCGGCACAGAGCGTGGTGAGCACATCACCGCTCATCACGGGCGGCTCGGTCTATTTTGGCTCGCTCGATACCAACTATTACGCCCTGGACATGAACAACGGCCGCGAGCTCTGGCATTTTACAACCGAGGGGCGTATCCGGACGGCTCCCGTGGCCTGGGGACCTTACCTGGTAGGCGCTTCCGAAAAGAGAACGTTATATGCCTTTACCGCCGTCAACTTCACCTCAACCCGAAAATAGCCGCGAATGCATCGAATCGTGACGCACCGCAATGCCGGCTTCCACGCCTACTTTGGCCTCGTGACTGTGTCTACGCTGGCGTGTTTCGTCGTTTCGTTCCTTATTCTGCCGCCGTTTCTTGCGGCCTTCCCCTCGCAAGCTCGCTCCCAGGGGTTTTTGCAGCTTGTGGTCGCCTTTCCCGGGCTGAAAGTAAGCATCGATAACCACACCGCAGGCGAGACCCCGATGGTCGTACAAACGCTCAGTCCGGGCGTCCACCGGATTCAGGTCACACATCCCGACCACGGGGCCTGGCTGGCGCAGGATTGGGTGAAGGATGTGGAGATCAGCGGCGGTGACACGCTCGTCGTTCAGATCGAATTTCAGCGCCATTTCATGGTTAACTCTCAGCCATACGGAGCCTCCGCGTTCGTGCAGAACGAGGAGATCGGCAAGACACCGGTTTACGTGACCGTGCCGCAGTTGCAGACCCGCGAAGTAACCTTGCGATTTCCCGGCTATGCCGATTCCTCATTTGTGGTGGGTTATGGCGTCGAAGGCCCGTACAGTATCAGCCTCCGGCCGGTGGCGGCCTCGACAAATTCCGGTAACCCGCGGTTCGAAGAAAATCTACGTCCCCCGAGCCGACGGATGTTTTGGGCGGCGCTCGGCCTGGCCGCTACTTCCGGTGCCCTGGCCTTCTATTTTCGCAAGAAAGCCGATGACAAGTATGACCGGTATCTCAAAACCGGGGCGCCGCGCAGCTTCAACGCCTACTACGACGATGCGCGGAAGTTCGACCGGTACACAGCGGTTTCGTTTGCAACGTTTCAGGTGAGTTTCGCTGTCAGCTTTTACTTGTTCCTCAAGCGGGCCAATCAATAGGCGCCACGCACAGGGGTGACGGCGTGCCTGCGCGGTCACAGCGCGGCTATGCCATTTTTTCGGAGACAACGACTCCCGTCTGCGAAAATTCTCTGCGGCAACCGCAGTCGGAGGTTGATCATATCGTTCTGTTTGCTATATTGCTTCAAGTTGAAGAAGGGGCAACGACCTTATGCGCAGATTATTATTGTTCGCAGTGGTGACAACGATCGCTTTTGCCGACAGCGGTCTGGCGGGCGGAGCCGTGCCGGAGTGGGCGCGTGGCGCCATCTGGTACCAGATACTGCCGGAGAGATATCGAAACATCAACCCGGAGAATGATCCGGAGAGAGATGATATCATCGACAGGAGTGTTCCTGATTGGCAGGTGCATCCCTGGGCGTCGGATTGGTACAAACTTCAGAAGTGGGAGGCCCAAAGAGATG
>CAZTNL010000558.1:0-2743 GCA_964614885.1 uncultured Calditrichaceae bacterium
ATATAGGTGTCGACGCGGGGAATTCCGGAAACCGACAACCCAAACGCAGCCGCCTGCGCCGGCAGGTTCTCAAGAAGAAAAGCGTCACCCTGATTCATCAGCACGGGCACATCCAACTTCACTTGTAGCGTTGCGACCGCCATCACGTGATCGAGGTGCCCATGTGTCAGCAGGATATACTCAATGTCGAGCCCGAGTTGACTGACTTTAGCTGAAATTCGCGAAGCCTCATCCCCGGGATCGAGCAGAACGCCCTTCTTTGTGGCGGCGCATCCCAGGATGTAGCAATTCTCGGCAAATGCCCCGACCTCAAGGCTTTCGACAATCAGCCCTTGCATGCCGGTTTCACGCATCTTTGCCTCCGGCTTTGCTGTAGAGAGAGCCAACCGTCGAATAGGGAACCGTAAATCTGCCGAGGCATTCGTCGCCCTTCGGACCGCCATGAAAATCGGAACCTCCGGTGGCGATGAGACCGTTTTCCCGCGCCAGTTCGCGGTAATGTTCCATTTCCTCAGGGGTATGCTTCGGATGCACAACCTCGATGCCATGAACGCCTGCTGCAATCAGATCGCGCAGATCCTGTTCCGAGAGCTGAATAGCCGGATGCGCCACAACGCATACGCCACCCGCCGCGCGGATGAGGTCCAGGGCATCGAACAGGTCCAGCTGATACTTTTCTACGTGCGCCGGCTTGTCGTTGCCAATGTACTTATCAAACGCCTCATGAAAAGAATAAACGAAACCATCCTCAAGGAGCACATTGGCAATATGCGGTCGGCCCACTGACCCGTGACCTGCCTTGCGTATGACGGCCTCGAACGAAATCGGCATCCCAAGCTTGTCGAGTTTGTCGACGATCGCCCGGGCGCGCCCCAGGCGCGAATCTCTGAAAACAGAAAGTTCCTTGATCAGGGCCGGATCCTCCGGGTCGAAGCAATATGCCAGCATGTGAACATCCTTACCACGGAAAATGACGCTCAACTCAACTCCGGATAACACTTCGACGCCGAGGGACCTGCCACAATCGACAGCTTCGTCAATGGCTGAAATTTCGTCATGGTCAGTGATGGCAACCGCCTCCAGGCCGATTCTGGCGACCCGTTCGATAACCTCTCTGGGAGAGCAGTAGCCATCCGAAAACGTGGTGTGCAGATGCAGATCCGCACCGCCCTGTGAGCGTGCTCTTGCGACCATCAATTACAACTTCGGCAAAGTCACGCCGACCTGTCCTTGATATTTTCCGTGCTTATCCTGGTAGGAAGCCATGCAGGCTTCGTCGCTCTCAAAAAACAAAATCTGCGCTATCCCCTCACCGGAATAGATTCTGGCCGGGAGCGGAGTTGTGTTGGAAATCTCCAGCGTCACGTGGCCCTCCCAGCCGGGTTCGAGCGGTGTGACGTTCGTGATGATCCCGCAGCGCGCGTAGGTCGATTTGCCGACGCAAATGGTCATGACCTGCCGTGGAATCCTGAAATACTCCACGGTTCTGCCCAAAGCAAACGAATTTGGCGGTATCGTGCAGGTTTGTCCCTTAAAATCGACAAACGACTTTTCGTCAAACTCCTTGGGGTCCACAATTGTTGAGTTCAAGTTGGTGAAAATCTTGTATTCATCGGCGATTCGAACATCGTAGCCATAGGAAGACAAGCCGTATGAAACGACGCCTTCCCTGACCTGCGACTCGACAAACGGAGTGATCATGGCCTCGTCAGTCGCCATCTTTTGAATCCAGCGGTCGGCCTTAATAGACATGCGAAGCTCCTGCTGTTTTAGTTTTCGACGTGTCCCGCCCGAACTTAATCCGTGGGAACCGAATCACTTCCTTTGCCCAAAGCCAGTTGCGAGACCAGAATGCTGATTTCGTAAAGCAGAATGAGCGGCCCGGCAAGAAGTATCTGCGTAAAAATGTCCGGCGGAGTAATAACGGCGGAAACAATGACCATAATAACGATGCCGTGCCGGCGGTAGTGCCGCAGAAACGGGGGCGTAACCAGCCCAATTTTGGTAAGAAAAAATGCGAGCACCGGAAGCTCGAACACCAGCCCAAACACAACGATCAGCATCGTAATGAACTGCAGATACTCGTGGACCGAAATTGTCGCCGCCAAATCAACCGTCTCGAAACTCAGCAGGAAACGCAAGCCGTACCGCAAAACCAGGGAGTAGCAAAACATGGCGCCAGTCAGAAAACAAAGCGTGGAAAAAAAGACGACAACCGGCACATATTTTCGCTCTTTTTCCAACAGCCCGGGAACGACAAATTGCCAAAATTGATAGAACACCACCGGCAGCGCCAGCACAAACGCGGCAAACACAGATATTTTAATGCGGATCATGAACCCGCCGGTCGGACTCAGAAAAATAAGTCGCTGCTGATTGGGACGGCCCAGGAAGGCCAGGGCATCGTTATAGGGCGCGACCAGAAACGAAAGAACCAGGTCGGAAAAAAAGTAAATCACGAAGCTGAAAGCAACAACAGCTACGATACACTTAATCAGCCGCCACCTAAGTTCCTCGAGATGGTCCAGGAACGGCATCTCCCTGCCGTCAGAATTCGCTTTCATTGTCATGCGTTTATTCTTCTATACACCAAAAGAGCAGGTAGTCCCGGTCGTGACGACCGGCTTTACTATCTGCTCCATATTAGTCCTGCTCAACCCTCACCCTACACTATTTCTGCAATTCCTCGAGCTCGCTCATAAACTCCTGCTTGTCCTGACAGTTGCGGTAGACTGAGGCAAAT
>CAZTNL010000559.1:0-2740 GCA_964614885.1 uncultured Calditrichaceae bacterium
TTGAGCCGCAACGAGCTGACGCTCGCAGATATCGATCTGATCGAACTCAACGAAGCTTTCGCCGTGCAGGTGCTCGCCTGCGACAAGGAGCTTAACCTCGACATGGAGCGGGTCAACGTCAACGGCGGCGCCATCGCGCTCGGCCACCCGACCGGCTGCACCGGCGCGAGGATTACCGTGACGCTCGTGCATGAAATGCAAAAGCGCCACGCGCGGCTGGGTCTGGCCACGCTTTGCGTCAGCGGCGGCCTGGGCGTGACTTTGCTCGTGGAGAACGTTGTCGCCTAGAGAGCGAGCCGCCGGGCTTATTCAACGGGCGTCGTCTTAAATTAGGACCGATTCGAAAGGACAGCGAAATGATCGATTTCAGTATGAGCGATGAGCAAAAGCAATTGCGCGACCTGGCGAAGGAATTCACCGAAAACGAGATCAAACCGGTCGCGGCGGAATGCGACCGGGAAGCGCGCTTTCCCACTGAGGTGTTTCAGAAATCGTGGGAACTGGGCCTGATGAACATTCAGGTGCCGGAGAAATTCGGTGGCATGGGCCTGGGTGTGCTCGACGACTGTATCATCGGCGAGGAGATCGGCGTCGGTTGCACTGGCATCGGCACTTCGATGATGTCGAACATGCTGGCCGAGGGGCCGCTGCTGGTTGCGGGAACGGACGAGATCAACAAAAAGTACCTCGGCCGTATGGTCGAGGAGTTTGGCTTCTGCGCCTACGCGGTCACCGAACCTGACGCTGGCTCGGACGTGGCCGGCATCAAGAGTGTCGCGAAGAAGGTCGGCGACGACTATGTGCTGAACGGGCAAAAGATGTGGATTACCAACGCCGCGCAGGCGAGCTGGTTTTTTGTCCTCGCTTACACCGATCCGTCGGCCGGGTACAAGGGCATGAGCGCTTTCGTGGTCGAGGCAAATTCGCCCGGCGTTACCGTGGGCAAGCACGAGGAGAAAATGGGGCAGCGCGCCTCGGATACCCGTGGCATTACGTTCGAAGATGTGAAAGTGCCCAGCAGCAATCATCTGGGGAAAGAGGGCGACGGCTGGAAGGTCGCCATGGCCGCTTTCGACCACTCGCGGCCGGTGGTCGCCGCGGCCGCTGTAGGCCTGGCGCGTGGCGCCATGGAGGCTTCCATCGAGTATGCGAAGGAGCGCAAGGCGTTCGGCGTACCCATCGCCAAACATCAGGCGGTGAATTTCATGATCGCGGACATGGCCATGAACATCGAAGCCGCGCGCCATCTGGTTTGGAAATCGGCCTGGAAGACCGACCACGGGCAGCGCAATACACTGGAGGCGGCTTACGCCAAAGCCTTTTCCGCCGACACCGCGATGAAAGTGGCGACGGACGCAGTGCAGGTTTACGGGGGCTACGGCTATTCTTCGGAGTACCCTGTCGAAAAAATGATGCGGGACGCCAAGATTTTTCAAATTTACGAAGGCACCAGCCAGATTCAGCGCGTGATTATTGCGCGCGAGTTGCTGGCCTCGCGTTAGCCGTAAAGGCCCGGCCTTAAACAGAGCTGCGCCATGTCAAAACGAATTTGAGTAACGAACCTCTTCGGACGTTGAAACGGAGTGAAATGCATGTCCAGGAAAGTCATCACCCTTAAGGTCAACGGGGCGGCGCGCGAGGTGGCCGTCCGCGACTACGACGTCCTGCTGGATGTTTTGCGCGACGAGCTGTATCTGACCGGCACCAAGCGCGGCTGTGACATGGGAACATGCGGCTGCTGCACCGTGCTCATCGATGGCCGGGCCAGACTCGCCTGTCTGACGCTCGTTCTGGAATGCGTCGGCCGCGAGATTGCAACCATCGAGGGCCTGAAGTCTTCGGTCATTCATCCGCTGCAAAGGGCGTTTGCTGAGTCCGGAGGATCGCAGTGCGGCTTTTGCACCGCCGGTTTCATCATGACGGCGAAGGCGCTGCTCGACGAAAACGCCAGACCGACGCGCGAGGAGATCGAAGAGGGCATTTCCGGAAATCTGTGCCGTTGCACCGGCTACGTCAAAATTATCGACGCGATAGAAACCGTGGCGTCCGAACAGAACAATGGACATTGAGTATTTTGAGCCTGGATAGCACAGGAACCACGAAAGGCACGAAAGGCACGAAAGGCACGAAAGGCACGAAAGGCACGAAAGGCACGAAAAAAAAGTAAATGCTTCGCCACGACATGGGATTACCACAGTGAGAAATTCATGAAGCGCAATGGTTTGGAGACACAAAGTGTAATAAAACAATAGCTTGAATCACTGTTTATATGCCCGTTTCTTATCACATTCCGGAGCCAACTTTTTTGCTGGCTCATGACGGGGTGGGCATGTTTCCTTGGCGCCCTGGCGCCGTCGCGGTGAGATTTTGCGAACAGTGCAGACTAGTGAACTATCATGGAAAAGGATGCAAACTTTCTTGGCAAATTGCTTTCGTTTTTCATCGGTGATCATCCGCGTTTATCCGTGGCTAAAGACCTTGCGGCTAAGTAACTTTGCGGATAGATGTTGTGAATAATTTTTGTTGGTTGAACAATGCGAGTGAGCCAGATGACTCCACAGTCAAAGACCGCCAATAACATCGTCGGCAAGCGCACGCCTTTGATCGATGCGCTGAAGAAGACCACCGGCGAGGGATTCTACACCGACGATATCAAGCTGCCCGGAATGCTCGTCGGCAAGATTCTGCGCAGCCCGCACGCGCATGCGCGGGTCAAAGCTATCGATGCCAGCAAGGCCGA
>CAZTNL010000560.1:0-2736 GCA_964614885.1 uncultured Calditrichaceae bacterium
CGGCGCGCAACGCCGACTATCCCGTTTACGACGAGTCACTTTCCGCCGAAATTCCTGAAGGTGTGGAAGTATGCCGCTCACGAATTCTGGAGCCGTACACACTCTATCGCAAGCTTACCGGCCGCAGCAAGGACGACTCCACGGACATCGCCACACTGAGTCTGGATGGGGAAGCCAAAGCCAGAACAATGGAAAGGATGGCTGAATTCATACGCTCCGCCTTTTTCGTGCCCGATGCGCGCATCGGCTGGCGCCGGTTCGCCACGAGAGCCGGTCGTGAGCTGATTCGGCGTCAAGAGATTCGCGCAATCATCTCTTCGGCGCCGCCCTACACGACCCATCTCATCGGTCTGGATCTGCACAAGAAGTCCGGCCTGCCGTGGATCGTCGATTTCAGAGACTCGTGGGTCGGCTGGGTGTCGGCGCCGCAGTGGCGGCCATGGCCGTCGCGACAAATCGAACGCCGGATGGAAGCCAGCGTCCTGAAAATGGCGACCCGCATCCTGACGGTCTCAGCGGGCGTTCGCGATGATCTGCTCAGCCGCAACCCCGGCACGGCAGGCGACCGCTGGCACATTCTGACGAACGGTTTCGATGCCGATGATTTCGCCGGCATCGAGCCGGCGCCGAGGCCGGAAAAAGTGACCCTTACCTACACCGGCTCCATGTACGGCGCCAGAAACCCGGAGCACCTGCTCCGTACCCTGGAGCGCCTGCAGCCGGAACTGGCGTCGCGCCTCTTTTTTCGCATTGTCGGCCGTGTGGGAGACCCGATCAAACGCCGGATTGCGGACTCACCACGGAGAGATTTGTTCGAGTTCATTCCCTATGTAACTCACGAAGAGAGTCTCTCCTACCTCGTCGCCAGCGACGTTCTCCTGCTGATCATAGACGATGCGCCCGCCAACCGCGGCATCCTCACCGGCAAGCTTTTCGAATACATCGGCGCCGGCAAACCGATCCTGGCCCTGGCGCCGGAAGGAGAAGCCGCAACCCTCATTCGTGAAAACCAGCTTGGCTGGGTGGCCGGGCCCAGGGATTCCACAGCGATCGAGCGCGCGCTGCGCGCGATTATGGGCGCCTGCGACCAGGGCCAAATGACCATGAACCGAGACGAGGCGGTGCGAAACCGTTTCGACCGCAGGAAGCAGACTGAGGAGTTGGCGCGCATCCTCGATGAAGTAACGTCACAGCCGGAGAAGGGCGCATCATGAGAACGAAAACGCTGCTCGTCGTGGGCGCCAGACCCAACTTCATGAAAATCGCGCCGCTCTACCGCGAAATGCTGAAATATCCACAGTTGTTCGAGCCGGTGGTCGTGCATACGGGGCAGCACTACGACGCGAACATGTCGAAAGTCTTCTTCGACGATCTGGGCCTGCCGCAACCGGATGTCTACCTTGGGGTGGGCTCCGGCAGCCATGCCTGGCAAACCGCTGAAATCATGCTGCGCTTCGAGAAGGAGCTGGAGCGCCTGCAACCGGGAATGGTCGTGGTTGTCGGTGATGTCAATTCAACCATCGCCTGCGCCCTGGCGGCTGTAAAATTCCGGTGCTCGGCACCGGAAGTGCGCGTCTTGCGCCGCAGCTTCCACAACTTCATCGAAGAGCGCCCGGCCGGTAAGCACGCTCTGGCCGGCCACAAAAGACAGACACACTGCGGGGAAACGCCGGTTATCGCGCACATTGAATCCGGCGAGCGCAGTTTTGACTTTGCCATGCCCGAGGAAATCAACCGCGTCGCCACAGACCGACTTTCGGATATGCTGTTTACCGCGACCGAAGACAGCGCCGAGCACCTTCTCGCTGAAGGCATGGACCCACGCCGGATTTTCCATGTCGGCCACATTTCGCTCGATGCGGTGAAAGGATATCTGGCAAAAGCAAAAGAGTCAGAAATTCTGCGGGACCTGGGACTGCAAGACAAAAAGTACGCGCTGGCCACGCTGCACCGCTCGGCGAATGTCGATGAGCCCGCCGTACTGCGGCGCTTGCTGCAAGCTTTGCAACGAATCAGTGAGCGCGTGGAAGTCGTTTTTCCGGTTCATCCGCGCACCCGGCAGCGGATAAGCGCTTTTGGAAAAGAAATGTCCGCGCTCGGCGCCGACGGGAAGCTGCGGCTGATCGAACCGGCAGGTTACCTCGACTTCCTGCGATTGCAGAGCGCGGCCGCGCTGATTCTCACGGACTCGGGCGGCGTTCAGGTCGAAGCGAGCTACCTCGGCGTGCCGTGCCTGACTTTGCGCGAAAAGACCGAATGGGAGATCACGCTGAGCCAGGGCAGCAACCGGCTGGTCGGGACCGAGCCGGAAGCCATCGTCAAAGCAGCACGCGCGGCGCTGAAGCAGGCGAAGATGCCATGCCGCATCAAAAACTGGGACGGCAAGAGCGCCGAAAGAATCGTGGCCACGTTCAAAACGATGTTGGAGCTGGGGTAAAACATGCCCGGCGTTCGCAGACAATCGGTGCTATTGGTCTATCACAGCTACTCTTCTTTTGTCAAGGCGGACCACGAACTGCTGGAGCGACATTTCAAAGTGAGCACCTACCACTTCCAAATATCCCGGAAACCGCTGCCATTCCTCTGGGCATTCGTCCGCCAATTTTTTTTCTTGCTGGCGCATGCCGCTCGCACCGACATCTTCTTCTGCTGGTTCTCGGACTACCACGCTCTGCTGCCCGTGCTGTTCGCCAGATGCATGGGGAAACGGTCGGTGATCATCGTCGGCGGCTACGA
>CAZTNL010000561.1:0-2732 GCA_964614885.1 uncultured Calditrichaceae bacterium
CGGCGAATTCTGCTCCCTGTTGCTGACCGAAAACGAAACGGAAAAGTTGTTGCCGGAGGCGAGCTTTCACAACAACCCGCGCATGGTCGATCTCTTTGTGAAGGGCACGGAGGAGTTTCCGTGCCAGGCCAACGAAGGCATCGTTGGCGGTGTGGTCTCAACCGGCAAGGCTTGCATGATGAATGCACCGTTTGCCGAAGGGGACGATGCGTTTTCCGGAACCCTGTTCCATCATCTGGCCGCGCTCCAGCCGATCAGCTCGCTAATGGTCGTGCCGCTGCAGGCGCCCGGCAAGATAATTGGCGCTATGGTATACATGAGTTTCGAAGGCAAGCGGCGTTACAGACCTGAAGAGCTGCGGCTGTCGCTTGAGCTGGCCAGCCGCGCCGCCCTGGCGATCGAAAATGCGCGACTCTTCGAGGAGGCCGGGCAAAAGGCTCTGGAGCTGGAGAAGGCAAACAAGATGAAATCGCAGTTCCTGGCAAACGTTTCACACGAGCTGAGGACGCCACTCAACGCGATAATCACGCTTTCGGACCTGATGATGCGTGGCCTTGTGGATTTGAATGACGAGGAGCAGCACCGGCAACTGGAAATCATCCACCGCAGCGGTCGCAATTTGCTCAACCTGATAAACGATATTCTGGATCTTTCCAAGATTGAAGCCGGACGGGTTGAACCGACCTACACCGCAGTGCCAATCGCTTCGGTTGTGCTCGAGACCATCGAGCATATTCGGCCGCTGTGCATTCAAAAGCACCTGACGCTCGAACACCGGTTCGATAAGAATCTGCCCGATGAAATCTATTCCGATCAGGATAAACTGACCAAGGCGGTCACAAATATTCTCGGCAATGCGGTGAAGTTTACACGCCGCGGAGGCATCACCGTGAGCATGCGCATGCGGGAAAAGAAGCTGCTGGAGATCGCGGTGGCCGATACCGGCATCGGCATCCCTTCCGATCGTCTCGATGAGATCTTTCAGGAGTTTCACCAGATAGACAGTACCGATTCCAGAAACTACGGCGGAACCGGACTCGGTCTGGCGATCACGAAGCGAGTGCTGAACCTAATCGATGGCCGTGTCGACGTGGAAAGCCAGCTAGGCAAGGGCTCGAAGTTCACCATCACGCTGCCGCTCAAATCGAGAAAAGAGATCCGCGCCGGGCGTGACCTGGAGCAGCGTCTCCGGCGCGGGGATGCGGAGCAGGAAGAATCGCCTCTGTTCGAGGTCAAAGATGAGCGCGACAACCTGAGTTCCAGGAAAAAAACGATTCTCGTTATCGATGACGAAGTCGAGTCGCGCTACGTAGTGGCCCGCTACCTTCAGGGAAAAAACTACCAGATGATCTTTGCCGAGAATGATGAAGACGCCATCGAACTGGCGCGACAGTATCATCCATTCGCCATTACGCTCGACATCATCATGCCGCACAAGAGTGGTTGGGAGATTCTGAAGTGTTTGAAAGACGACGCTGAAACGAGAGAATTCCCGGTAATCGTCTCAACGATCCTGAGAGAACGCGAACGTGCTCTCGAACTGGGCGCCTCTGCCTATTTGCGCAAACCGATCACGCAGGAGGCACTCTGCGCTACGCTCGACAGGTTGGCCGAAAGACAGGCGCAGCACGCGCCGCGTTTCGAGATCCCGAAGTTATGGGGATTGCGGCGCAAGCAGAGGAAGAGTGTCGCATCCGGAGGCGATGGCAGTGCCACAGCACGAAATCGGATTCTGCTCGTCGATGATGACAAGGACACTCGCTACGCCTTGCGGCTGATTCTGGAGGGGGCGGGCTACAAGGTGCATTTTGCCAACGAGGGCCGCGAGGCGCTGGACATGGCAGAAACGGTAGATCCCCATCTTATTTTGATGGATATCATGATGCCGGGCATGGATGGCTACGAAGCGGCCCGGGCGCTCAAAGCTCAGAAAAAGTTCCATAAGGTACCGATCGTGGCCATGACCGCAAAAGCGATGAAGGGAGATCGCGAGAAGACGATTCTCGCTGGCTGCGACGACTATATTGCCAAGCCGTTCGTCACCGACGATATTCTGGCCATGATCAGGAAATGGCTTGCGGAAAGCGAAAGCGCCTGAGACCTATTTGTCAACGGGTGTCGCCGCAAGACGGGCAGTCGTGTCATCGTTGGTGGTCAGCGCGAAGCCCCGGCCGTTCGGACGCCGCGTTCTGCAAATCGACGCTATCTTTCCTATATCTTTGTCTAGTCTCTTTGCTATCCGGCGGGAGCCGGGAATTCACTGCCTTCAGGCTAAGCCCGTCGAAGTCGGGAAAGGCAAAACCGGCGTCATCCGGGCGGGTTCCAATATTCGTGTAAGTACCTGCCGCAGAGCAGGCGTGTATTATCAGAAAAATCAACGTATTCGTTTAACTGGGAAGGTCTAAGATGCTGGAAAAAGAATTGAGTATGGCCAGGGAGCTGAGCCTGGGAGCTGGGAAGATCATTCTCAGCCATTATGACAACGAGATTGAGGTCACCCTGAAAAATAAAACAGACCCTGTGACTCTGGCCGATACCGACTCCAACACATATATCACTGAAAACCTGGCCCGGGTTTTCCCGGAGGATGGCATCCTGTCTGAGGAGTCCAAGGATGATCTGAGCCGGCTGAACAAGTCGCGTGTCTGGATCGTCGACCCTATGGATGGAACCAGGGAGTTCATCGACAAAGTCGGCCAGTTTGCGACCATGATCGGATTGGTTGTAGACGG
>CAZTNL010000562.1:0-2723 GCA_964614885.1 uncultured Calditrichaceae bacterium
ACTACCCAGGCACCCGCTGGTGGTGTGTACGGGAGCAGGATGCCAACTCTTTGCTCGTCAAACCAACCGACCTCATCGGTGGTGCGAATTCTGCTGTAGATGGTGCGAAGCAGGCGCTCCAGGTCGCCTCGCCTTCTATGGTTCTCAGCGGGTAGGAGCGCGACTACTGAGAACACATGCTGGTTTCTGTCGGCGCAATCACATTCGCGCCTTAGCCTGCTTCGAAACTCCGCCCGGGGAACGATTCCAGGGCGAGTATTTGCGCGGGTCGATAGAGCGAGCTTCTGAAGTCCTGTCGGAAGTCTTGAGAATTGCATCGTAGCTTACCTGCTTGGCCTGGTATGAAGTGTTTGCGTAGAACCTGCCTGCGCCAAACTGCGGGAGACTGCCTGCACTTGTGGGCACGCAACTTCGGTTGTCTGGATGCGGTTTGTGTCGAACGCGCTCGTCATCCGTCCTTGTCGACTATTGTCCTACCGACCTCCTTCCGGCAAATGCTCTGAAGGTAAGCTTTCGGTGTGACCCTCGATCAGTCGCTCGGCGCCGTCACTTTTCGCGGCCGGGATAGAGCCGAAGGTGCGAACCCCGGCCAAATAGGTCCACTCCTCAGCATTTATGATGGACGTGTCGTAGACATCCATTATCCATGCCAGGCCGAGTCCGGCCACGAGGCCAAGGACGATCGCCAGAAAAATATTGAGTGGCAGGTTCGGCCGGACAGGCTTGAGTGGAACGATGGCGGGACTGATGATCATGGTCTTAATCCCTTTTCCGGTCCTGGCCAGAGCGAGCCGTGCCGACTCGCGCTGCTTCAGAAGCGTGGAGTAGACATCGCGGTTGTCGTCGATACCGCGGCTTATCTGAGCCAGTTCGTATTCTGTCTGCGCCGTATCCTTTATCTGGCGATGAATTTCGGCAATCGAGCTTCTCAGCGCGGCTTCTTCTGCCTGGAGCGCCTTGATCGCTGTTTTTTCCTGTTCGATGATTTGTCCGATTTCAGCTTTGATGCGTTGTTTGGTTGCTGCTATGTCGCCGTCGAGCTCAACGATTTTTTCGTAGGTCGGTTTGAACCGCTGCAGCAGCCGGTCCCGGCTCATCTCCATCTGCAACAGTTCCCCTTTGCGCCTGGCGATGTACTTTTCCCGGCTCGGGCTGTCACTGACTTCCGTCGATGGAAAGTTGATGGCCGAATCGCCCTCCCCGCGCTGCATGATCACGGAAAGTTTAGCCTCCTTGCCGATGCGTTTGGTTCTGACCACTGTCAGACTCTTTTCGAAATCAGCGAGTTTGGACAGCAGAATTTTTAGCTGCGTCTCAGGCTCGACAACCTCATTCTTGTATTGGAACGTTGCTTTGCGGCGCTCGAGTTTGCTCAGTTTGTCCTCGACGACCTTCAGCTGATTCTCCAGGAATTCGTAGTTGTTGGATGAGTTTCGAATCGCCGCCCGATGCTCGATATAGGTCTGGATGACTTGATTTACGACATCCGGGGCCAGCTCTGGATTCTTCGATTCAAAGCTCACCTCGATGATGTTGCTGTTGGTGCGATTGCTCACATCCAAATGCTTGAGAAATGCTTCAACAGTCTCTTTGAACAGGACGTTTCTTTCCTGCTCATTCAGTTTGTCGGGATTTTCGTCCGTGAATTTCTCCAGGCCGAACTGCTTGATGACGCTCGCCGCCACGGGATAGCTGGCGATGATCTGGACCTCCGATTGTATCCAGTTGTATTTTTCATAGGCGGACGGAATGTTTACCCGAAACAGGAGTGCCTTGTCTGAGCCGAGGTCGCGTTCAACGAGCAGCTTGGAAGTCGACTCGTACACCGGGGGCAGGACATGACTCAGGACGGTAACCACCGCCACAACACCGAGGAAAACGGAGATGATGAGGCGCTTACGGCGAAAGATGAAGCCCAGGAAGCTGTGGACTCCCGAAGGGCCGCCGGCCGCCAGTGCGCTTTGTTCAGCGTCGGTCATGTAGCCTCCCTGCAGAAATTAGTGGGAAATACCCAAATTGCGGTGACAGTTCTTCCATCGACAGGCCGTTAACGATCATAGTACAACACTGCCCGCAGGTAGAGGTCGAGAGGCGGCAGAAATCCCGAATATACCTGTCTCATGAAGTCAGAAGCGCTGGCGATGAATGTTTTCGGGACGTAAACGATGTCCTGGGGCATGACCGGTGTGTCGCTTGGAGCCGTCCGCGCCCCTTTCGAACTCAACGACCTGGCTACATTTGTCTTAATCGCTTTCAGGGTGCCTTGCTCGCGGCGCAGGACAATCACGCTTCTCAGTTTGGCGGACAGCTTTGGCCCGCCTGCCGCGGCAATCGCCTGCAGCAAACTCATCTTGTTTTGTACCGGATATCCGCCCGGAGAATTGACTTCCCCCAGCACATAAACCTGAAAGCCGCCGAATTTTCTGACAATGACTGTGACCTCGGGCTCGATGACGAACTCCGAGTACGTCCGTGTGATCACGCTGTCAAGCGATGACGGTGTCATGTCGGCTACACGCAATTCCCCGACTTTTTGCAGACTGATCTTCCCGTCAGGCCGTACGGCCACGGTCTCATTGAATTCAGAATGACGAAAGAACTTGACCTCGATGACGTCCCCGAAGCCCAGCCGGTAATCGGGATGCCTGACCGGGACCGGCGTGGGCGTCCTTTGCGCCCGGGAAGTGAGGTGCTCGTTCATTTGCGACCCTGCACACCCGTAG
>CAZTNL010000563.1:0-2720 GCA_964614885.1 uncultured Calditrichaceae bacterium
CCTACGTCGATCCGTATGCCAAAGCGGACTTCTTTTTCAGTTATAGTCATGAAATTGAGGATCCCTTTGCCGGGCCGGACGCCGCGACCGCGTTCAGCGGTGATTTCGTCAGCGAGTTGGAAGAGGGGTATTTGACCACACTTTCCCTGCCGTATTCTTTGCAACTCAAAGCCGGAAAGTTCCGCACTGCCTTTGGAAAGATCAATCAGAGCCACCCACACGCGCTGAATTTTCTCGACTTGCCGCGTATGTACGTGAATTATCTCGGCGGGGACGGACTCATCGACCGCGGCGCGGAGTTAAACTGGTTCGTGCCAAACCCGTTCGGTATTTACCAGGAGTTGACGATCGGGGTGACTTCCGGGGCGGTTGAGACGCCGTCTTTCGCCGGGAACAAAGATTTGCTCTATCTGGCGCATCTGAAGAGCTTCTTCGACCTGAACGAAAATACCACGATTGAGCTGGGATTGACCGGACTGCGCGGCTCGCACGACGTCGACAGAAACAAAACCAACATCGGCGCGGTGGACCTCACCCTGCGCTGGAAGCCTTTGCGGTTGAATCGTTACAAGAGTTTCGAGTGGATGACCGAAGCGCTCATCAGCCAGCGCAAGACGCCGGCGGGAGACATCAACAGCAAGGCGCTGTACAGCTTTTTGCGCCTCCAGGTTGCCAAAAGGTTTTTCCTGGGAGGCAGATTCGATTACTCGGAATTTCCCGAGAACGGCGATGCGCACGAAACAGCGTATTCCGGGATCCTCAGCTTTTTCGCCACTGAGTTCCAGAAGGTCGAAGTTGAATATCAACACGGTGTGCCGGCAAACGGTCCCACCTTCGAGAGGGCCTTGGTGAGGGCGGTTTTTGTCATCGGCGCTCATGGAGCGCACAAATACTAATTTGCGAATTTAGCCACGGAGACACAAAGGGCGCTGAGAAAGTGAATTTGGCTGGTTACGAAACAGGCACAGAGTTGACATTTAAGAAAATGACTCTGTGTTCTCTGAGCCTCTGTGGCTAATTCTGTTTTAAGGATTACGACTCTTGAAATATGGCTTTCGATAGGATCATTTTTTTGAGACATGATTTCTAACAACCTAGTGAGGCTACAATGTTTGAGAAGAAACGAATTTGTTCTGGCGCGGGTCTGTTTTGTCTCGCTGCCATTTTTATGACTTTGACTCCGGCGTTTGCCGCAAAAAAGTTGAGGATTGTAACTAGTTTGCCCGACCTGGCCAGCATCGCTCAGGAAATCGGCGGGGCGCATGTTACGACCTTTTCCATCGCCAAGGGCTACCAGGACCCGCATTTTGTCGACCCGAAACCGAGCTACATGATCAAGCTGCAGAAGGCGGATATGTTTGTGCAGGTCGGCCTCGATTTGGAAATCGGCTGGGTACCGCCGTTGCTCGATGGCGCGCGCAACGCCGACATCCTTCCGGGGGGAAAAGGGTATGTGGACGCGTCCATCGGAGTGCCGCTGGTCGAAGTGCCAACCGGCGACCCGACCAAGCTGCGGGCGCAGGGCGATATTCACGTCTACGGAAACCCGCATTACTGGCTCGATCCGCTGCGCGGCAAGATCGTCGCGCAAAACATTTTCAAAGCGCTTGTGCGCCTGCAGCCGGAAAGCGAAGCCGAATTCCGCGCAAACCTCGACACTTTCAACCAAAAGATCGATGCGCTGACGCAAAAACTCATCACGCGGCTTGAGCCCTATGAAGGGACGAAGATCATCGCTTTCCACAACAGCTGGCCGTACTTCGACGAGCGTTTTGGTTTTGACCTTGTCGGCTTTATGGAGCCCAAACCAGGCATACCGCCGACGCCCAAACACCTGGTGCGAGTGATCAAGAACATGCGGAGCCGGGATGTGCACATCATCATTATCTCACCTTATTTTAGCAAGAAGGCCGCGCAGCTCGTGGCTTCCAAAACCGACGCCCAGCTTGTTGAATTGGCTGGTTCCGTCGGATCGGCCGACTCGATCAAGAGCTATTTCGATCTGTTCGAGTACAACGTCAACAAGCTCATCGCCGCCTTCGAGAAAGTCGGCATCACCCCACGTCGAGAAACAGAATAGGAGCGGGAAGAATGCTTGAAATGTTCAGTCTGGATTTCATGCTCAACGCGTTTATCGCGTGTTTAATTTTCGGTTTGTTTCTAAGCTACATGGGAATTCACGTCGTCGGCCGCGGCATCGTGTTTGTCGACCTGGCACTGGGGCAGATTTCATCCTTCGGGGTCGCCATCGCCCAATATTTGAACACAGGAGAAGTGTGGTTGCCGGTCGCATTTACGCTTGTGGGGGCGCTGCTGCTGTCGCTGATTCACATCACGGACAAGCGTCTTAAGCTGGAGGCCGTCATCGGCATCATTTATGTCGTCACCTCGGCGCTGACGGTGCTGGCGATCTCGAAAACGCCGCATGGCGAGGCCAATATTCAGGAAGTGCTGTTCGGTGCCCTGCTGGCGACGACCACCAGGGATATCATCCAGCTACTCATCGTGTTTGGTGTGTTGGGTGTCTTGCATGCGGCTTTTCAAAAACATATTTTCCATATCACGGCACGCACTCAACGCGGGGACATTGCCGATTTCGGTATCAAAGAACGCGCCTGGAACTTCTTTTTCTACATTTCCATCGGCCTTTCCATCGTGTTTGCCGTTCGTCTCGGCGGGGTGCTGCCGGTGTTTTCCTATTTGGTCGTACCTGCGGTCAG
>CAZTNL010000564.1:0-2718 GCA_964614885.1 uncultured Calditrichaceae bacterium
AATGCAGAGAGTGGCCGCCTAGGTCAAAAAAGTTGTCGTGTAAGCCGACCTTGTCCAGATTCAGCACATCCAGCCAAACCTTGGCGATTTTATTTTCCATGGGCGTTGCCGGAGCGACAAAATCGGTCGTCAGCTCAGGCCGCGCTCCTTCAGGAGACGGCAGGGCCTGGCGGTCGACTTTTCCGTTTGCCGTTAGAGGAAAAACGTCCAGGGCAACAAACGCGGACGGCGCCATGTAGCCAGGAATGTGGTCGAGAAGAAAACTGCGAAGCGACTGCGCATCGGGTTTGGGTGAAGCGTCGCTCACGAAATAGGCGACCAGTTTTTTGTCAGCGCCCTGTTCCCCCAGAGCCACGATCAGGCAGTCTCGCACGGAAGGATGCCGGCTCAGAGCTGTCTCGATTTCTCCGAGTTCGATCCGGTAGCCCCGCACTTTGACCTGGTGGTCCTTACGTCCAAGAAACTCGATGTTGCCATCCATCCGGTAGCGCGCCAGGTCGCCGGTGCAGTAAAGGCGCTCTCCAGGGGACTCGCTGAATGGATTCGGCAGGAAACGCTCCGCGGTCAGCGCCGGCCGATTCAGGTAGTCGCGCGCCAAACCGTCACCCGCGACGTAAAGCATGCCCGGCGCCCCGATGGGAACAGGTTGCATCGCCCGGTCGAGAATGTACACCCGGGTGTTCGAGATCGGACGGCCAATCGGGACAGATGCGCCCAATTTCCGCGGCTCAGCCACCGGGTAGCAGCATGAAAAGGTCGTATTTTCAGTGGGACCGTACCCGTTGATGATTGTACAATCTTGCAAGGCTTGCGCCGCGGTTCGGACATGAGCCACCGAAAGGACATCGCCGCCCGCGAGCAGTTGGCGCAGCGGGCGCAGCCCGTCGAGATTGTGCTGCGCCATCTCATGGAAGAGACCAGCCGTTAGCCAGATGGTGGTAACCCTTTCGCACTGAATAATCTCACCCAGTGTTTCCAGAGAAGGTTTCTCCGCCGGAAAAATCACGAGCCGCGACCCGTTCAGGAGACTGCCCCAAATTTCAAATGTAGCCGCATCGAAAGAAATCGGGGCAAACTGCAGGAAAGTCTCGCCTGCGCCAAAGGCTGCGTAGTTGGTTTCCTTGACCAAACGAACGACGGCGCGGTGCGGAACGCTCGTTCCCTTGGGCTGGCCGGTAGAACCGGAGGTGTACATTACGTAAGCGAGGTTATCGGAAGTTGCCTGCGATGGCGGCGCTTCGCTATTTTCTCCGTCGATTTCCGTCCAGTCGGAATCCAGACAAATGAGCCGGGTTCCGCGCGCAGGCAGCCGCTCCGCCAGATTATCCGCCGTGAGCAAAATCGGCGTCTGACTGTCATCGAGCATGAAAGTCAGACGTTCCCGGGGATAATCCGGATCGAGCGGCACATAAGCGCCGCCAGCCTTCAGAATGCCGAGAATGCCTACGACCATTTCCAGAGAGCGCCGCAGGCAAACAGCCACTTTGACTTCCGGACCGACTCCATGCCGGCGCAAGTAGTTCGCAAGCTTCGAGCTCCGCGCATCTAATTCCCCGTAAGTGAGCGTTTCGCCGTTGAAAGAGAGCGCCGTCACGGTTGGCGTTGCCGATGCCTGCTCGCTGAACAGTTCATGAATACAGCTTTCACGCGGATAGTCCGTCGCAGTGTTGTTCCAGTCCGCCAGAAGTTGTTGTCGCTCCGATCCCGTCAATATTTGCAGATCCCGCAATCGGGCTTCTGGCGAGCGGACCATGCCTTCGATCAAAGCGCGCCAGTGCTCGAGCATCCTGACAATAACCGGCGCATCGAAACGGCTGCGCCTGCTCACGATTCGCAAATGCAATTCCTCGTCGGGCTCGACCAGAGCCACCAGCGGATAGTTCACGCGTTCAAACCAGCGAATATTACAGATTTCCAGCGCGCCACCCATCTCTTCGAGTGGCGTGTCTTTATGGTAATTCTCGAACATCAAAATACTGTCAAAAAGCGGCGCTCCACCGGGAACGTCGCTCCAGGTCTGCACTTCGGCGAGCGGACTGAACTGGTATTCCAACATCTCCGCCTGCTCATCCTGAAGCGTCTGGAGCCATGAGGCCACCGAAAGACTCGGAATCGGTCTCGCCCGAACCGGCAGCGTGTTGATGAAGAGCCCGACCATTTCTTCGACGCCGCTGAGCGTGGCAGGCCTGCCTGAAACAATCGTGCCGAAGACAACGTCCTGCTCGCCGCTATAACGGCTCAGAAGCAGCGCCCAGGCCGCCTGGATCAAAGTGCTCAGGGTAATGCGCTGCGCGCGGCAAAACCGTTCGAGCGAGGCAGTTGTTTCGGCCGACAAATCCAGAGAATGCTTCTCGAACTCATCATCAACCGCGTCGACTGCGCGGGATGAGTCAGTAGCAGCGCAGTCGATCAGTGGCGTGGGCGCGGCAAAATCACGCAATCGGCGGCGCCAAAACGTCTCGGCGCGCTGCATGTCCTGGCGCTTGAGCCAGGCGATGTAATCACGGTACGGACGGCGCGCTCGCAGTTCCGGCGCCCTGCCGTCCGCCAGAATCGCATAAGCGTCGAACACATCTTTGAGAATGTGGAACATGCCCCAGCCGTCCATCAAAATGTGATGAAAGCTCCAGAGGAGCTCACGGCTGTGCTCGCCCGTGCGGAACAGGGCCAGTCGCATCAGCGGCGCCCGATTCAGATCGAACCCGCGCTCAAGATCCT
>CAZTNL010000565.1:0-2704 GCA_964614885.1 uncultured Calditrichaceae bacterium
GTCGAATCCATCCAGCAACACCTTGAGCTGCTGCAACCGCTGCACATCGGCTACCCCCGCGGGCGTTTTCGCAAGAAGCCTGTTTCCTTCGCGCACCAGGTCGAACAGAATCGCCAGTGCCCCCGGAGTGTTGAAATCGTCGGACATTGCCTCGATAAAGGACTTGCGCGCCTCCGCGAAAGAGTCGTCGGCGGCGGCGGGCAGCTCAGCGCCTTCAGCCTGGTTCACCGCAGCGTTGAGATTGTCGTAAAAGGTTTTCAAGCGCGACACTGCGCTGCCGGCTGACTGCAACCCCTCCTGAGTCAGGTCGATGGGGCTCCGATAGTGTTTTTGCAGAAAAAACATCCGCAACAGTGTCGGGCTATAGTGTTCCAGCACTTCGCGAACCGTGCGGAAGTTGCCCAGTGACTTCGACATCTTGTCGCCTTCTATCTGCAAAAAGCCGTTGTGTAACCAGTAGCGGGCGAACGGTTTGCCTGTGGCGCATTCGCTTTGCGCGATCTCGTTCTCGTGGTGGGGAAAGACAAGGTCTGTGCCGCCGGCATGGATATCGAAACTCTCGCCAAGGTACTTCATCGACATCGCGGAACACTCGATGTGCCAGCCCGGACGCCCCATGCCCCAGGGGCTTTCCCAGCCAGGCTCGCCCGGTTTCTGGATTTTCCACAGTGCAAAGTCGAGTGGATTCTTCTTTTTTTCATCGACAGCGACGCGCTCTCCGGAACGCAGCTCATCCACCTTTTTCCCCGAAAGCTTGCCGTACTCCACAAACCGGTCGACGGAAAAGAAAACGTCGCCATCGATCTCGTAGGCAAAGTTGCCCGACACCAGTTTTTCGATCAAATGGATAATGTCGGCCACATGGTCGGTAGCGCGGGGATTGAACGTCGGAGGTTCCACTCCCAAAGATTCTACGTCTTTAAGCAGCTCAGCGGTAAAACGCGAGGAGATTTCAACGAAATCGACCCCCTCCTCGTTTGCACGATTGATGATCTTGTCGTCAATATCGGTAATATTCAGCACGTAGGTGACATCGAAACCGAGGAACTCGAAGAAGCGCCGAAAGACGTCGAAAACGATGAGCGGCCTCGCGTTTCCGATATGAATAAAATCATAAACCGTAGGGCCGCATGCATAGAACCGCACCTTGCCTTCCTGCAAAGGCGTAAAAACCTCTTTGCTCCTGCTGAGCGTATTATACAATTGTACGGGCATTCTTGTGCTCCGACTGATGAAATAGTTGACGCAGTGACATCCGGTCACCCATTCGACAAATTGGGTGCCAGCAGGGCGGTCGCGTAGACTGCTACGCCTTCTTCCCGGCCCGGGAAGCCCATTTTCTCCGAAGTCGTTGCTTTCACTGAAACTCGATCCACTTCGATGCTGAGGGAATCCGCCAGGTTCTGACGCATCTCGAGAATGTAGGCAGCCAGCTTTGGCCTTTCCAGAACGATGGTTGAATCGATGTTGCAGATTTCATAGCCCTTCTCCGCAACCATCCGGCCGATCTCCTTCAGTAGCAACAGGCTGGAAACGCCGGCGTAGCGCTCGTCGGTATCGGGAAAATGCTTGCCGAGGTCACCGAGCGCCAGAGCGCCGAGAAGCGCGTCGCCGACCGCATGGCTCAGCGCGTCGGCATCCGAATGGCCCAGGAGCCCCATTTCCGATTCAACCTCTGCCCCGCCCAGAATCAGCCGCCGGCGCGGGACAAGCTGGTGCACATCGTACCCCGAACCAACTCGCATGCGATTATTCATTCCTCCGCAAGCAACAGTTCTGCCAGCCGTAAATCCTCCGGCACGGTGATCTTGAAGTTCATATAGTCCCCGCTTACTATCTTCACCGGCGCGCCCAGGAGCTCTACCAGAGCCGCATCGTCAGTAGCTCTGACTCCATCCTCAAGCGCTTTTTCATACGCGCGCACCAGCATTGTGCAATCGAAGACCTGGGGAGTTTGGACCGCCCACAACGTGGTGCGGTCGAGCGTTCTGGCGACCACGGCCTGGTTCGCTTCCTTGATGGTGTCCTTCGGCGGTACCGCCAGAATGGCAGCGCCGCAAGAGCGACAGGCGGCAACCGCCTCGTCGATTTTTGCAGGCGAAACCAACGGCCTGACCGCATCGTGTACAGCCACGATATCGGCTGCGTCACGCACGGCCATCAGGCACTCATACACCGACTCCTGCCGGCTCGCGCCACCTTCAATGACGCGGGTAACTTTCGCAAAACCGCCACCGTCAACGATTTCCCCGGCGACGAAGGCCATCCAGTCGTGGCTGGTCGCGATGACGATTTCGTCTATCGCGCCGGCCGCTTCGAACCTGGCCACGGTGTGAGCCAGCACCGGCTTGCCGGCGATGCTCCGAAACTGCTTCGGAATGTCGCCGCCAAGCCGGCTCCCGCTCCCGGCAGCAACGATGATGGCCGTTGTCTTCAATGCTGGCCCTGAAAAATCGACCATTCAGAGAATCAACATGGCATCGCCGTAGCTGTAGAACCGGTACTTCTCCCGGATCGCTTTGCGGTAGGCCTTGAAAACGAAATCGCGGCCCCCGAAGGCGCAACTCAGCATAAGCAGTGTAGAGCTAGGCAGGTGAAAATTCGTTATCAGACTATTTACGACCTTGAAATCATATGGCGGATAGATAAATTTGTCGGTCCACCCACGAGCCGGCTTGGTCCATCCTTCCGAGGTCACCGCTGT
>CAZTNL010000566.1:0-2695 GCA_964614885.1 uncultured Calditrichaceae bacterium
GGGTTTGTTTTTTTTTTTTTTTCCGCTTAAGGAGTGCAACGCATCAGGGTTGTAGGAAATGCTACAGCATTTCACTCCTCACTCATTCTGCCCGCGATGACAAACTCATGAATTAAGCAGGGTAAATAATGCAAGCTAGCATGATGAACAGTTCAGATACACCTTCCCTGTTGAAAAAAAGGGCCAAGGGCTACTTCATGCTCTTCCGGATCCTGCCGGTCATGGTCTGGTCGCTGGTCGGCGCGCTCATCGGAACGGCCGTCGCCGCGCTTGAGGGCGTTCCCATGAATTGGCTGGCCCTGGCCCTCGTTCTGACCACGGCCGCCCTGGTTCAGGGGTACCCCACGCATATCATCAACGAAATTTTCGATTGGAAAAGCGGCGCTGACGCGCACGAGCCGGGCGGCAAGAAGTCCGGCGGCAGCAAGGTCTTGCAGGCCCGCCTGTTGACCGTGGCCGATTTGTGGCGGGTCTTCGCCCTCTCCCACATCGCGTTGGCCGCACTCGCGTACTGGACCGCCCGGGTGGTGGACTGGAAGCTGGTCCTCAGTTTCATGCTGCCAGGCTATCTCAGCGGAATCTTCTACACCCTGCCGCCGTTTCGCTTTGCCTACAGGCCGTTTTTAGGAGAATGGCTCGGCGGCTTTGCCGGCATGTTTTTTCTCGTCCTCGGCAGTCATTACGCGCAGGCAGGCGGCACGAGCCTGGCAGCCGTGCAAGTCGCCGCCGGGATCGGCCTGGTCTATATTGCCATCATGCTTTTTTTCCACTATCTCGACTATGAGAATGATCAATTGGCGCAACCCGTGAAGCGAACGACCGTTGTTTTTCTCGGCTTGCGCCGCTGCCGTTACTACGCCTTCACCTGTCTTGCGATTTCCGTGCCGCTGCTGGCGCTCGCTGCGGCTCAGCTTTCCTGGCGCATCGGTCTGCTCTTTGTTCTGAGCGGCGCCGCTGCGTTTTGCCACGGCAAGATCGACTTTCGGAAGGAGATGACGATCATTTCGTGTGGTAAAATTATCACCTTCGGCGCCTTGATTTCGGGAATCGCCTTTGCCGCGAGTGCTGAGCCGGCGTTGGGTCTCGCGGCCATTCCGGCGGGAATAGGCTTCCTCGCGCACAAGAAGTTTGGTAAGTTGCGGCCGCTGTAGTCGCGACATCCGCACGGGAATCATACAGATCTGCATTTTCCTGATGAGCTAGTTTGAACCTAAACCCTCCGGAGGCTGGGAGCCTCCGGAGAGTATTCTTCCCGGTTTCAGAGGCATGAAGGCAGTCTCCCCTTCAAAGCAGAATTCCGTTTCACACTTTCTTCTTAGTCGCGAAAGTGTTTGCCTTTTGCCAATTTTTTTCTAATTTGGCAAAAAAGGAGAGTCCATGCAGGCAAGAATTGACAAGTTTGGCCGGATCATTATCCCGAAAACTTTACGAGAACATATCGGGTTGAAGCCGGGGAAGCTGGTCCAATTAGACGAGCAAGACGACAAGATAGTCATAAGAGCAACAATTGAGCAGGAGACCCTGGCTCTCAGGGATGGCGTTCTGGTTTTTACCGGCAGCGCGACAGGTGATTTAATCAAGGCGATAAAAAATGACCGTCGGCAAAGAATCGTTCACTTGGCAGAAACCGACGAATGAAGTACCTGTTTGATTCTTCAGTCCTTATTGCCGCGTTTGTGGAAGCGCATCCCATGCACAATCGTGGATTCCGCTGGTTAAGAAAGGCCATCTTCGGTGAAATTGACTGGGTTGTGGCCAGCCATTCGATTGCGGAAATCTATTCTGTCCTGACCACCCTTCCATTGAGTCCCAAGATATCTCCACTGACGGCATCGAAATTGATTGGAGAAAACATACCGACAAAAGTGACAGTTTCCCTGTCAAATGGGGACTACCGGCGGACGGTGAAAAGAATATCAGAATCCGGGCTGACGGGTGGCATCGTGTACGATGCTCTGATAGCGAGCGTAGCAGCTAAGTCGAAGGTGGATGGCATCCTCACGTTTAATACGAAGGATTTTGAGAGAGTCTGGCCGGAAAGGCGAGAGCAAATAATCGCGCCGTAGGTCTGAGGCTACCGCTTCCCAAAGCGCAGCGTCGTGTATAATTACAAGCTCGATGCCTGGAATTTATTGGACTCGAAGCGCCTCATTTTGATGAAGTAGGTTCAAGTTCAAGCCTCCGGAGGGTATTGGTGTCCGTCAGATCAGAATCTTGTCGGCATGCAGCAAATCTGAGAACTGCTCGTCCTTGATCGATTCGGCGTTGCGGCGGGTGTTGCCGAGCGCACCGACAATGTAGCGGTTGGCGACGAATATCTTGCGTTCATCGAGTTCGGCTTCATCCAGCAGCAAATATCCCACGTAAAGGTAACTGTACATTTCCACCAGCTCTTTTGCGGCCACATCCTGGAAATACTTGTCCTGCTTGCCGGTGACAAAACGCAGGCTGTCGAGAAAAATTTCGCGGATTTCCAGCAGGTCGTCGGCGAGCCGGCTCAGCGTGCCTTTGTAGCTGTGTTTTTCTTTTGCGGAGAAATGTTCGGCCAGCACATCGTTGATGACTCCGCCCGTGGCCGCGACGATTTGCAGTTGGGAGGTGCCTTCGTAGATGTTGGTGATGCGTGCGTCTCGAACCAGCCGCTCGACCTTGAACTCGCGCATGTAACCGGCGCCGCCGTGAATTTGCAACGAAT
>CAZTNL010000567.1:0-2688 GCA_964614885.1 uncultured Calditrichaceae bacterium
AACCACGCATACTCGACGTTCGACCAAGCGGATCTGGTGGCAGCCCTCGCGCAAGAACTCGGCGTGAAACAGGTCCATGTTCTGGCTCATGACTACGGCAACACCGTCGTGCAGGAACTCCTGGCCAGGCGCGGGCAGGAACCCGGGCTACCTTTCTCTGTTCGCTCGGTCTGCTTTCTGAATGGTGGACTGTTCGTCGAATCGATTCAGCCGCGGCCGATTCAGAAGTTGCTGCTGACGCCCCTGGCGCCGTTGCTGTTGCGCGTCTACAACAAGCGTGCGTTTCGGCGCAGCTTTTCCGCGCTCTTTCCGGTCGCGACCCGGCCCTCGACAGAGGTGCTCGACACGTTTTGGGAGTTGGTGACGCACAATCGTGGCAAATATGTTTTGGCCAAACTGATGCGCTACCTGCGCGAGCGGGCCGCTTACCGCGACCGCTGGGTTGGACCGCTGCTTGCCGCTGATATTCCGCTGCGTTTCATCGTCGGTCCTGAAGATCCGGTTTCCGGCAGGGCCATGGCCGAGCGCTACAGCGAACTCATTCCGGACCCGGACGTTGTGCTGCTTGAGAATACCGGGCACTACCCGCAGGTGGAACGGCCTGAAGCGGTGCTGGCGGCCTTTCTCGATTTCGTTAGGAAGGCGCGTGGAAACTAATCCCGCCACAGCGGCCTGGTTCGAGTGATGATTCATCGGATTCTTTCCGGCCATGTCGATTCCATGCAGTTTTGTTTCATCCCGAACGGAGATCGCTCAGCGTGTACCTCCTGATGAGAACCTCCTGCCTGCCGTTTTTGCTCTTGTCTCTGTTCACCGCCTGTGCCGGGACAGGTCGGAAGGCAACCGTGGGGACAGACCGCCTCGCGGCGACATCCGCACAGACGATAACCGACCCGGCTGTCGCCGATTTGATCATCGAATTCCTTGCCGCCAATGCCCGCCACGACTCCGTGAGTGTGGACATGCGCCAACACCTGCAGGCGGCACTGGCCTCTTACCGCCCGGGGGACCGGGCCACTGTGCGTTCGGAAATCGGCGGAGACACCTTCGTGTTGCCGTTGCAGTTCGTCCGGTTCGGAGAAAGCGGGGCGGTGCAACCGTTGCCGCTGCGCGCTGCGGGCAACCTGCTCGATGGGGGAGTTTTCCACGGCGAGATTCTTGATATGCTTCCTCTGCCCGGTGACCCGCGCCGCCTGGCGATTCTGTTCGCGGATTCCATTGTTACCGCGACGATGTCGTCCGGCCGGGTGACGTCCAAACGGTCTTCGCGGTTTCCTGACAATGCGTTCGGGGATGTTCGCAGCGCCTTTCCCGCCGGCAGAATGGTCACGACTGCGGGAGGCGGGTTCGCCCTGCTGACCACGAACCTGAAGACGCCCCTCGTTTTCCTGCCGGAGAACGGACGACTGCGCCCGGTCATATCTTCTGATTTGGTGCGCCGGCCGGGCCACCCGACTTCCTGGTTTGTCAGACAGGGAAGGGCCTTGTTCTATGCACGAATGGGAGGGCTGCCACCATTCCGTTCTCTCCTGCCGCTCGCATCCGGCAGGCTGGTTTTGCTTGATGAGGCCGGATACCTGCACCTGTTTATGCCTGGTGTGCGGCAACCGCGCTGGTCTTCGCAAAGGCCCTGGGGCAGCCGGCTTTTTCGCCTGGGAGCGGACAGACTGGCTGTGGTCGATGGCACGAGCCGGGCGCTGGCCGGTTTCGCAGTGGGCGCCGAGGGTTTGCGTTTGCTGGGCGAAACCCCGCCGTTTAGCGGCGCCGTTAAAGCGGTGACAGCCGGTTCTGCCAGCGCCCGGGACGGGTTCTTCGTCGCCGTGGCCCCCGCATCGGATGGGGAGCGGGCGGTCGCACGCCTGCGATTCGTTCCCAGCACTGAGCTGCGATGGCAACTGCCCGTGCGGCTGGCGGCGCCGCGTTTTCCCGACCGGACGCAAGAGCTGACCTTTTTCCTGCCGGGAAAAGGTCTTCCCGAATCCGATGACAGGGAAGAGGCTGTTCCGGAAATCGTTTCGAGGCAGAGTTATGAGACTTTGTTCCAAATAGATTTGGAACAGCACGTTCAGCCGCTTCTGGCCGCGGCCGTGCGGTCAGACAGCAGCCGGAAAGTATGGGACATCCGATTGCGCCGCGGCGTGCGGTTTGCCGACGGCCATCCTCTGACAGCCGCGGCCGTGAAGCAGAGTTGGGAAAGGCGCTGGCGGCACAAATATAGGAATCCGGAAGAACAATATCTGATTCGGTTGGTTGCGGGCGCCACGAATTTTTTGCAGGGTACTGCGGTCACGGTGGAGGGTATCGAAGTGGCGGGCGATTTGCACTTGCGTCTGCTTCTGACGCGGCCGCAGCGATCCGTGAGCGAACTGCTGGCGCAACGCGTCTTTCGCGTCGATCGGCAAAACGGGACCGGTCTGCCCTCCGGGACCGGACCTTTTCAGATCGCGGCAATTCGAAATTCGGCCAACCGTACGGTGTTCGAGTGCCGCCGTAACGCGCGGTACCGAGGTGGGGTTCCACCTTTTGCAGCGATAAAATTCGTGCGGGGATCCGGAAGCGTCGTCGACGCGATGTCCGCTGATGCGGTTGCCGGCGCTCTGGTTCGTAACCGCCGCGACCTGGACTACTTCAGGGAACTAGAGAATTTCAAAACGAGTCGGTTTCCTGGCCACAGGCTCTATTTTCTCG
>CAZTNL010000568.1:0-2687 GCA_964614885.1 uncultured Calditrichaceae bacterium
GTATTCTCCTGTTTTCCATCACTTTCGCGGTCAACCTGATCGCGGACCTGGCCGTCAAGGGCGTGCGGAACAGGGCGCAGGCTGAGTGATGGGGGCGCAACAGACCATGGCGGGCCGAAGCGGGCCCTCGCCTGAAACCGGCGCCAACCTTCGCTTTACAGAGACGGCGCTGGTACGCCGGAAGAAACTGAGCGAGCGGGTCGCGAGATCGATTTTTCTTTTCATGACGCTCATGGTGGTTCTGCCTCTGCTGCTCATCGTGGGCTATCTGTTTTACAAGGCGTTTCCCATTCTCTCGCTTGATTTTCTCTTCAGCAACCCCGTCAACGGGATGCGTGAGGGCGGCATCTGGGCGCCGCTCCTGGGTACAATTTATCTGGTCTTTATTTCGCTGGCTGTTTCGGCGCCTGTGGGTGTATTGGCCGCGGTCTATCTGAACGAGTATGCAGGCGACAACTGGCTGACGCGCGTCATCAACCTCGCGGTGGTCAATCTTGCCGGCGTGCCCAGCATCGTGCACGCACTCTTCGGCCTGGGCGCTTTCGTGCTCTTCGCCGGTATCGGGCGCTCCGTTTTGGCGGCTTCTCTTACGCTGGCGATCATGACGCTGCCGGTGATCATCGCCAGCACTAAAGAGGCGCTGGCCGCCGTGCCCCTCGCTTTCCGCGAAGCCTGCTGGAATGTCGGCGCCACCCGTCTGCAGACGATCCGGCGCATCGTGATTCCCAATTCGATCAGCGGTATTCTCACGGGAATTATCCTTCAGGTTTCGCGTGCGGCCGGCGAAACGGCTCCCATCATGTTCACCGGCGCGGTTTTCTTCAAGGCCATTCCGGAAGGGAATATGCTCGCTTACGGCCTGATGGACCAGTGCATGGCTCTTTCGATGCACCTCTTCACCATTTCAACTCAGGTGCCCAATGTGCCTGATGCGCTGCCCTACGGTACGGCGGTGGTCTTGCTCGGTACCGTACTGCTGGTCAATTCCCTGGCCATCATATTGCGCACGCACCTGCGTTCAAACAAGAAGTGGTGAGGCGAATGCCGGCTCCCAATAAGAAAATAGAAATTTCCGAACTCGCGGTACGCTATGGCGCCAAACCGGCGCTGAAGGGTGTGACCTTCGATGTCCACGAAAAGGAGATTCTGGGCGTCATTGGTCCGGCGCAATCCGGCAAGACGACGCTGCTGCAGGTGATCAACCGCACGATCGAGTTCCGGCCGGATGCCATTGTGGAAGGAACGGTCAAGGTGGACGGCCGGTCGGTCTGGGATTTTCGCAATGTGCACCAGCTGCGGCGGAAGGTAGGGATGGTGTTTCCGCTGCCAGTCGGCCTGCCGCTCTCGGTTTATGAAAATGTTGCGTTTGCCCCACGCTCTACCGGGATTCGCAACCGCGGCCAGCTCGATGAGCTCGTCGAGCGATGTCTGCGGCAGGCGGCTCTCTGGGACGAGGTGAAAGACCGGCTGGACAGCCTCGGGACGAAGCTTTCCGGGGGGCAACAGCAGCGTTTGACCATCGCCAGGGCACTTTCGCATGAGCCGGAGATACTCTGTCTGGACGAGTTCTCTATCGCTGTCGATCCGGTAACCACGATGCGCATTGAAGATGTGCTGCGCGAACTGCGCGACAAGATGACCATTATTCTGGTAACCAACCTGGTGCAGCAGGCGCGCCGACTTGCAGACCGGACCGCCTTCATCCTGAACGGCGATTTGATTGAAATCGACACCAACGAGGTTATCTTTTCAGACTCGCCGGCCAACAAGTTGACGCTGGATTATGTGAGAGGTAATTTCGGATGAGCTTGGCCGAACGCCTTTGCATCGAAACCGAACACCTGAACCTCTGGTACGGCGACTTTCAGGCGCTGAAAGACGTCACGCTCCGGATCGCCGAAAATCGGGTCACGTCGCTTATCGGCCCTTCGGGCTGCGGTAAGACGACCTTGCTGCGTTGTTTCAACCGCGTAAACGAGCGTTACGGGAATGTCCGGACAACGGGCTCGATTCGGATTCTGGGAACGAATATTTACGATGAGGATGTCTGTTTGCCGGAGCTGAGAAAAGCGGTCGGCATGGTGTTCCAGCGCCCGAATCCATTGCCTATTTCCGTTTATGACAACGTGGTGTTCGGCGTCCGCATTCACACCAGCCGCATCAGCCTGAAGAAGTCGGACACCGATGAAATGGTGGAGACGGCCTTACGTGAAGTTTTCCTCTGGGACGACGTGAAGGATAAACTGCACGCCAAGGCAACGACCCTTCAACTCGAACAACAACAAAAACTCTGTATCGCCCGCCTTCTGCCGCTGAAGCCGCAGGTTATCCTGATGGATGAGCCGTGTTCAGCCCTGGATGCTGAAGCCACGCGGGCAGTTGAAGAGTTGATGCTTACGCTCGCGGGCCGCTACACCATGCTCATCGTGACGCACAACATGGCCCAGGCCCGGCGAGTTAGTGGCGAGTGCATTTTTATGCTGCTCGGTGAGATCATGGAGCATGCACGCACCGAGACGCTTTTCCTCAGCCCGCAGAATCCGAAAACAGCCGACTATATCGAGGGTCGCTACGGCTGATCTCTGGCAAATCGGTCAAAGTTTGCTTACCGACTTTTTAATTTTCAGTCCTTCTTTTTTCAGCTCCTGCAGCACCGGCACGTATACCGCCGGGTGTGTCGGAATATG
>CAZTNL010000569.1:0-2686 GCA_964614885.1 uncultured Calditrichaceae bacterium
TGCCAACGACGTCGCCAGGGGCCGATATTCAAAGAAACTTGACAGCAATTCGGAAAACGAAGGCTTCTCATCGGCCCGGAGAATATCGCGCCGAATGCGTTGCCGCAGATGCGTTGGGGCTTTGACCACCTCGAGCTGCTCTCTCAACACGCTCTTGATTTTCGTCTCCGATTCCAGCTCAGCGGCTAGTTCCGGATCTTGCTGAACGGCCCGTTCTACTTCCGCGCGCTCTTCAGCGGAGATTTCGCCATCGATGTAGCCTGTCAAAAGTCTCTTGATGTTTTTTCTTGCTTTCATTGCGATGTTCCGCCTCCAACTGGTTAAATCTCTCAAACTCATTTGCTGTTTCAATTCGTCCCGCTGTACTCCATTTTGCTGATATAACCGCCTCTGATCGCGTACTCACGAAGATGAACCTGCAATTGCTTTCGTCCCCGTGAAAGGCGCGACATCACCGTTCCCAGGGGGCAGCCGACAATACGCGCGATTTCCTTATAGGAAAAGCACTCGATGTCCGCGAGAAGAATCACGATTCTGAATTCATCGGAGAGCCGCTCGAGCGCGGTGGAGATTTCGTCGTCAAAAAGAGAGTCGTATGCGTTGTCATCAAATCTTTCGATAATCCCCGTGTCGATGTCTTTCTTCCCATCGGTTATAGCGAACGAGACTTTTTCGAGTTCGACTTTGCGGGGTTGACTGATTTTCTTCCGGTAGTGATTGATGAAAGTGTTTGTCAGAATCTTGAAAATCCATGCCCTGAAATTGGTGTCTCTTTGGAACTTGTGAAAAAATCTGTAGGCGCGCACATACACGTCCTGAACCAAATCTTCGGCATCAACTTGATTTCTGGTCAGCCGGAGGGCCGTGTTGTAAAGAGAATCCATGTGCTTGAAAGAAAGCGCGGCAAACTCTTCTTGTTTGGCTGCCGCCTCTTCCATCTGAAAGCTTTGGGGCATCTGTCTCCTGCTCGTTTGAGCGATTCTCCGCTACTCAAACTACTGCAACAGATGTCTTTCCGGCTTTATTCCCGCCATCAACGGTCAGATTCGTCTTTCCAGCGGAGAATGCGCCACTTCATATCTTCCGGATCCTGGCTAAATGTAAAGATGGCGGTGCCGGTAAGGATGAAGCTGCCGTCGGAGTTGACCAGGCTCAGATCGAAGCGGACAAAACGGCGTTCAAAACCGTTTTGATTTTCCGCGAAGAGGGTGTTCAGCCATTTTAAGTCGATGACATCGAAGCCGCGAAAGATTCTGCCGGTCGTGCGCAAGTCCACATCTCTGCCCCAGGTGACGTTGCTGCCGGACGGACCTTGATTCGGGTCGAAAAATTCGAAAACGAAACCGTCTTCGAGGAGGTCGCTATAGAGCAGGGAGTCTTTGAACGTGTAAGCGTATCGAAAGTTTTGCAGAGCTTCTTCGGGCGTTGCCTGGTCGGTTATGACATTGCTCAGATCCGAGTTGGTATCTAATTGGGGAGCGAAGGGGTTGAAACAGGCGGCGACCAGCGCTGTGGCGGCCAACAGTGCCAGACCGGGAAACAGGCGCGGCAAACGCGCTGCGACGGGGAAAACGCTGAGATCGCTGAACAACATTGTATACTATTCAAAAAAAAAGCGGCGACGATCCCTGACGGGTCGCGCCGCTTTTTTCAGTATGCTGCTATTTGAGCCGGAAAATAACCGGGATTGCAACCCAAACCTTTACAGGTTTATCGCGTTGCAGCGCCGGTTTCCATTTCACACTTTTGATCGCTTTCACCGCGGCTTCATCGCAACCGCTGTGCCCCAGCGACTTGATGACCTTGGTTCGGATCACTCTGCCTTTTTCAGAGACGAGCACTTGCACAATAACGCGTCCCTCGATGCCGGCTTTGCGGGCGATTTCAGGGTACTTCAACGCCCGTTGAATCGCGCGGAAGCCGCCTTTGGGTGACGGCGCTTCATCGTAAGGCACAAAGATGTTCATGCCGTCGTCGTCTTCCGGCGGCGGCGGCGGCGGTGGAATGTCCGACAAATCGAGGTCCGTGGCCTCGATGGTCAGATCTTCCGGAATGTCCTCGCTTTCCGACGGAATCGGAATCGAAGGCTTGGGCGGTGGCGGCGGCCGCTTGAACTGCTCGGTAGGCGGTATATCGGTCACCTCGATCTGTATTTCTTTGGTACTGGTTTCAACGGCCTCCAGATCGATGGCGCGCATGATCTGGAACAGTATCACCATGATGACCAGAGAAATGACCATGCCAAGCTCGAGAACCTTTTTGTACCAGAGTTTCAGATTGGCTTCTGGGTTCTTTTTCATGACTCACACCTATAAAGCTGGTTTGGCTGAATAATTAACGTTGAGAGCGCCCGGCGCATCCGAGTCTCGTAACGCTTCGTGCACGCTTGCTACCACGCTCATATGGGCGCCCTTGTCGATCTTGAGGGAAACGAGTTTGAGGGGATGTTGCGGGTCGCGCGCCTTTGCCAGCATGATCGCCGACACCTGCGCCGTGCTCACTGGCCGATCATCTAGGAAAATGTCGCCAGCTTTGCTCACCCATATATAGGCTACGTCTCGCTTGCCCTGGAGTTTTTCGATCTTTCTGGCATCGGGTAATACAACCGGAATACCGGAAAATTCCTTGAACACGGACGAGACCATGAAGAAAATGAGCAGCAGGAACACGATGTCCGGCAAGGAGG
>CAZTNL010000570.1:0-2682 GCA_964614885.1 uncultured Calditrichaceae bacterium
GGATCTCCTATGATATGGTTGGCAGCGACGCGACGGGAACAGGCTTCGATAACGACCACGAAGGCCACAACGGCTTCTGGGCAAGCGAGATCCTCGCCGAGATCAACACATATCTGGCCCTCAATCCGCCGGATATCATTCTCTTTCACATAGGCACCAATGATATCTCGTCGCAGCACCCGAACGCGACTACGATTGCCCAGATCGGGCAGAATCTGGACCGCATTCGAAACTTCGACTCGAACATCACAACTATTCTGGCGGGTATCATTCCGCGAAAGGACTTTAAGAACACCGCAAACACCCAACTCGTTGGCATGATCAAGAATCTAGTCACCCAGAGACAGCAGGCGGGCGAACGGGTGATATACGCCCCGGTGAACGCGACGTTCATTGCCAATCCAAACTGGCAGACTGACTATTTCCCGCCCAACGAAAATATCCACCCGAATGACACGGGCTACAACGTCATGGCAAATGTCTGGTTTCCGATCATCCAGAACATTGTCGGTGGCGGTGGCACGCCTACATCGACGACAGTTGCCTTCAACGGCGTCCCGGCGAGCAATATTACGGCCGACTCGAATACGCAGCTCAGGGTCAACGTGCCCGGCGGTGCGACCTCCGGCAAGATCACGGTCGGCAATATCTACGGCAGCGGCGCCAGCGCTACCAACTTTACCGTGCTCAGCTCGACGGTCGCGGCGCTCGATTTCTTCAGCGGCGGCCCTGCGGTCCGCAAAGCCGGCAATGCGCAGGCTCTGCTCTGGAATACGCTCGGTGAAGTCAGCGACGTGAGACTGGATTACTCCACTGACGGAGGTTCGACCTGGCAGGCGCTCAGCGAACGCCAGAAAAACACCGGTTCCTTTGTTTGGAATTCTCCGGCTGATGCAACAGGCGTAGTGCGCGTCCGTGTATCCGATGCCGACGGCGCCGGCAGCATCGCCAGCGAGAGGGAAATCACTTTGGTCGGAAATGAGGCGCGCAGAGCCTTTCCGAACGTCTTTGAGCTGGAGAATGCCCTTTTCGCCGGCAGCCGTATCGACCGCGAGACCCTGGCTTTTGCCGACCTCAACGCCGACGGCAAAGTCGACCTGGTCGATTACGTGAATCTGCTCGACGCGGGCAATGCCGGGCTGCGCCGCCTGAAATCCGGCGAAGAAACCGGCAAGGAGACCGTCGCCTCGGGCGACCTTCGCCTCACAGTTCCGGCCGTCGAAGCATTCTCCGGCAGCACCTTCCGTATTCCGGTCGAGATAGCCGGCGAGCAGCAAATTCGCGGCTTCCAGCTTTCGGTAACGTATGACAGCAGCGCCGTCGATTTGAGTGAAGCGCTGCCGTACGAAAACCGCTTCGGAATGCGTTTACAGGCACGCAAACAAGGCGACCGTTTGACTATCATCGGCTACCTTGAAAAACAGGATGCAGCCGTTGCCGTCGAGGGAGCCCTTCTGGAGCTGACCGGCAAAGCAGACACCGATTTCGAAGGCCCGGTCGATATCCAGCTCTCCGACGTCTTGTTCGTGTCGAAGAAACGCCTTGCTTTAACAGGTGCGGAAATCGACAACGAAGCGCACGCGGCCGCTGTGCCATCTGATTTTTCTTTGCAGCAAAACTACCCGAACCCGTTCAATCCGAGCACGCAGATCAAGTTCAGTCTGGCGGGCAAGTCGCGCGTACAGCTCAACGTCTACAATATTAAGGGTGAGCTGGTCAGGACGCTCATCAACGGGGAGTTGCAGCCCGGGTTCCACAAGGCGACCTGGGACGGCCGCAACGATCGCGGGCTGCGAGTTGCCTCGGGCGTGTACGTTTATCGCATTCGGGCTGGAAAGTGGAAAGACTCAAAAATGATGACGCTGGTGAAGTGAGGCGTGCCCACAAGGGCATCCATGTGACCTTTTTGAAAAAGTTTGAGAGAGTAGAGCGTCGAAGCGTGTCTATATAGATAGAAGCAATCTGGAGCTTTACTCCTCTCAACACCCCCCTCCCCAGACTGGAGCCACCCCGCTATCGCGGGGTGGCTTTTTTTTGCCAGGGGACGGTTACCTGCCCGGAACTTACATGTCCGGATTTTATCTTGACTTTTTACAGAGAAATGTTATACTTAGGCGGGTTGAACCTTCCTGTTCAGGCTCGTAAGGGATTACAAAGTCACAAGAATCGAACAACAAAAGGGACTCACATGCGCAAATCATCCGTTGCGACCACTGCTTTTCTGCTCCTGGTCGCGTGCTCAGCCGCATTCGCAGGCACCATGGAAGGCGCCGAAGGCCAGAACAGCCTTGGGGCCGAGCTGCCTTTGTGGAGCGTCATCCCGTTCATCGGCATTCTTCTCTCAATCGCGGTGATGCCGCTGGTTGCCGAGAAATTCTGGCACCATCATTATGGCAAGATCGCGGCCTTCTGGGGCCTTCTGTTTGCGATTCCGTTTGTCATCTCCTACGGTGACGAAGCCATCCACTCGATTCTGCACACATACCTGCTCGAGTATATACCTTTTATAATACTGCTCTGGGCACTGTATACGGTCTCCGGCGGCATCTTCGTGAAGGGTGCGCCGGTTGGGGTGCCGTTCAACAATCTGGTCATGTTGGTGATCGGTACCGCTCTCGCCTCCTGGATCGGAACCACAGGGGCGGCAATGGTACTCATCCGGCCGTTTATCCGGATGAACAA
>CAZTNL010000571.1:0-2678 GCA_964614885.1 uncultured Calditrichaceae bacterium
ATCGCCTTTTCTTTGCACCGAAACACCCTTGATTTTACCGTACCCTTAGCAATGCCGAGGCTCGACGCTATAATTTCATAAGACAAGTGTTCAACAAATACCATCCGCAAAATTTGTCGACACTCATCGGCCAGTTGGCGATAGATCAATTCGAAGAATCTGGCCTGCTCCTTCCGGATAAGTCCGGGGAAAACGCCTTCAGCTTCAGTGACCTCGATATTGTTCATGCCGGTTTCTGTTGCATATCTTTTCTTACGCAGGTAATCAATGCAGGTGTATTTGGCAATTCTGCATACATAAGTTTTCAGACTTGACTGATAGCCAAACTTGCATTGCTTCAAGTTCACAAAAATCTTCATTCTTATATCTTGCATGATATCTTCATGATAGTTGTTGAGGCCCCACTGCTCATTCGTGACGACGGAGCGGATCCAACTCGTAACGAGACCATATTCTTCCGGACTTCCCTCTAAGTACCCGGCGATGCATTTTTTGTCACAGTCATCCATGTTCTTGCCGACGAATTTGCTATTTTAAATCAACACATGCAATATATTTAGGTTATTTTGTCCCGTTAATGTTTAATATCAGGCGATTTCGTCAGAACGCCTTGTATTTTGGGTTGGAATTCCGCTTAATGGCGGTTGGGTTGAGCCAAAATCATCAGGCGAGGCCCGTGATCCGGTTGGTGAGCTCCCTGCGTTTCTCGCGCGCCACCGGCACTTTCATACCGTTGGCCAGGACAACACAGCCGCCCTCGCCATCGGACGAACGAGGCACTGCCGAACGCCGGTACTCGACGATGTGTCTGAGATTGACAAGATACGACCGGTGCGTCCGCATGAAATGATAGCCGGAGAGCACATCGGCAAAGTCTCGCAGCGGTTTGGAAACGAGCTCCAGTTTTTCCTGGCCGTCGAGAAAGACCGTGGTGTAGTTGCCGTCGGCTTTGCACGCAAAGATGTCGTCGATATCCAGAAAACGAATACCGCTGCTGGTCGGGAACGCAACCTTCAGCGGTACACCCGCCTGGTTCCGGGCATTCTGCGCCAGCATGGACAGACGGCTGTCCACGCCATCGTCGCGCTTCTTTTCTGCAAGTCTGGCGCTGGCGCGTTCGACCGACGCCTGCAGCTCTTCGCAATCGATTGGCTTGAGCAAATAGTCCAGCGCGCAGGCGCGGATGGCGCGAATGGCAAACTGGTCGTAGGCCGTGGTAAAAATCACCTCGACATCGTTCCCGGCCAGGCGATCGAGCAGGTCGAAACCGTTCTCGTTCGGCATGACGATGTCGAGAAAAAGCAGATCCGGCTTCTCTGCACCGATCGCCTGCTCAGCGCTGGCCACGGAATCGGCCGTGCCGACCACTTCCACCTCGGGGCAGTACTGTTCGAGCAAGTTGCTCAGCAGCTTGCGTCCCTTGTCTTCGTCGTCAATAATCATGGCTCGGATCATAAACCTTACCTCTCAGTCAAATTCTGGACTCCCGGAAGGAATACTTGAATCAGTTGTTGTGCGCAGTTTCCGCACATACGGTTGACGGGCTGCGCTCATCACCTGCCTCATACTTCCACAGGAATGACGATTTTGACGCGCGTGCCGTGCCGGCCGGCATCGTCGCGCGACAGGTCGACCACCTCGATAGCGCGGCCGTTGCCGCGAATTTCGTTCAGCGTTTGCAGCCGTTCCCGGGTCAACTTCATGCCCGCCGATTTATAATCCGGCTTCTGCCTGTCCGTCAGGGCGCGCCCCTTTTCGATGCCGATGCCGTTGTCCTCGATGAGGCAAACGACGGCGCCTTCAGCGGCAGAAAGGCAGATGCGCAGCGCGCCTTTGGTGCGCTTGAAACGCAGGCCGTGCTGGATGGCATTCTCGACGAACGGCTGAATCAGCAGCGACGGGATCTCCGTGTTGTGCACATCGATGTTCGGGTCGACTTCCAGCGTATAGGAAAACTTGCCTTCAAAGCGCAGCGACTCCAGTTCCAGGTAGAGTTTGAGCGCCTTCAACTCCTCCGCGACCGGATGCGTCGCCCGCGACGAATTGTCGAGAACCATCCGCATCAAACGGGCAAAGCGCGAAAGGTAGTGGTAGGCCGACTTCTGATCGCGACTCGATATATAATACTGGATCGAGTTGATGGTGTTAAAAACGAAATGCGGGTTCATTTGCGAACGCAGCGCCTGCAACTTCAACTCGGAAAACTTTTGCTTCAGCTCGGCGGCGCGGCGAACCCGGCGACGCATGAACCGGTCCGTGAAAAGTACGGCGGTGCAGAACAGAGCCACAGCCAGCCAACGAAACCACCAGCTCTGCCAGAAGGGCGGTGTCACCACAAATCGCAAAGAGGCGCCGCTCTCGTTCCAGACGCCGTCGTGATTGGCCCCCCTCACCCGAAAGGTGTAGGGCCCGGGCGCGAGATTGGTAAACGAGGCCTGACGTTCGGTGCCGCAGTAGATCCAGTCTTCGTTCAAACCGTCCAGCCGGTAGGCGTACTGATTTTGCAGCGGGTTGGTGTAGTCCAGCGCCACAAATTCAAACTGGATGAGGTAGTCCCGGTAGGAGAACTCAACCGGAATATTCGGATTCTCCGGAAGTTCAACCGCTCGGTTGAACTTCTTAATCGCGGTGATGGCCACCTGGGGAGGGTGCGGATTGTCGACGATGCTGTCCGGATG
>CAZTNL010000572.1:0-2673 GCA_964614885.1 uncultured Calditrichaceae bacterium
TGTCTTCATCGCCATTCACCTGAAGACCTTCAAATACGGGCCGGAATACATGACCACGGTCGACGGCGTGCAAATGCGCGATCTGCACAAGCTGGTCTGGCAGACCTTCAGCAATCCGGTGTATGTGGTCTGGTACGTCGGCGCCATCCTCTTTCTGGGATTTCCCCTGCGCCACGGTTTCTGGAGTGCCTTCCAGTCGCTCGGTGTCAATCACCCGCGCTATTCTCCGATCATTTACTCGGTCGGCATCTGCGTAGCCGTCGTGCTCGCAGCTGGGTTCATTGGCATTCCCATTTGGATCTATTTTACAGGAGTTTGAAATCATGAGTCTAAACTCAAATGTGCCTGATGGCCCGCTAGCTGAAAAGTGGGATAAACATAAATTTGATATGAAGCTGGTTAACCCAGCGAATAAGAGAAAATATACCATCATCGTCGTCGGTACCGGCCTGGCCGGAGGTTCAGCCGCTGCCACGCTTGGCGAGCTGGGTTATAACGTCCTGAACTTTTGCATCCAGGATTCGCCCAGACGCGCGCACAGTATCGCCGCGCAGGGTGGCATAAACGCTGCCAAGAACTACCCGAACGACGGCGACAGCGTCTGGCGTCTGTTTTACGATACCATTAAAGGCGGCGATTATCGCGCCCGCGAAGCCAACGTCTACCGGCTGGCGCAGGTCAGCAACAATATCATCGACCAGTGCGTGGCCCAGGGCGTGCCGTTTGCGCGCGAATATGGCGGGCTGCTGGCAACGCGCTCTTTCGGCGGCGCTCAGGTTTCGCGCACCTTCTACGCGCGCGGCCAGACCGGCCAGCAACTTCTGCTCGGCGCCTACAGCTCGTTGATGCGCCAGGTGGAGGCAGGAAAAGTCAAACTTTTTCCGCGCCATGAGATGCTCGACCTCGTGCTGCAGGACGGCCACGCCAAGGGCATCGTGACCCGCAATCTCATCACCGGTGAAATCAAATCGTACGCCGGCGACGCGGTGGTGCTGGCCACGGGCGGCTACGCCAACGTCTTCTACCTTTCGACCAACGCCAAGAATTGCAACGCCACCGCCGCCTGGCGTTGCCACAAGCGCGGCGCCTTTTTCGCCAACCCCTGCTACACGCAAATTCACCCGACGTGCATTCCCGTTTCCGGCGACTACCAGTCGAAGCTCACTCTGATGAGCGAAAGCCTGCGCAACGACGGCCGGGTCTGGGTGCCGAAGAAAAAGGGGGTTACGAGGCCGGCAAACGAAATTCCCGAAGACGAACGCGACTACTACCTCGAAACCAAATATCCGAGCTTCGGCAACCTGGTGCCGCGCGACGTCGCCTCGCGAAATGCCAAGGCGGTCTGCGACGACGGCCGCGGCGTCGGCGCAACCGGCCTGGCTGTCTATCTGGACTTTGCCGACGCCATCCAGCGCCTCGGCGAAGACGCGGTGCGCGACAAGTACGGCAACCTGTTCGATATGTACGAACGCATCACCGGCGAAAACCCGTACAAGGTGCCGATGCGGATCTACCCCGCTTCGCACTACGCGATGGGCGGCCTCTGGGTCGATTACAACCTGATGAGCAACGTGCCCGGCCTGTTCGTGCTCGGCGAGGCCAACTTCTCCGATCACGGCGCCAACCGCCTTGGCGCCAGCGCCCTCATGCAGGGGCTGGCGGACGGCTATTTCGTCATTCCCTACACCATCGGAGACTACCTGACAAAGACCGGCATAAACGGCGCCAGCGCTGACGGCAGCGAGTTCAAAGACGCCGAAGCCGCAGTGAATGCAGGCATCGACAAGTTGCTTTCGATAAATGGCAAGAAATCAGCCAGCGACTTGCATCGTGATCTCGGATTGATTTTGTGGAATCATGTCGGCATGGCGCGCAACGAAAAAAGCCTGAAACAGGCGCTGAAGGACATCCCGGCGCTGCGAGACGAGTTCTGGAGCTCGCTGAATGTACCCAGCGACAAAGACAACCTGAACAAGAATCTCGAATTCGCCGGCCGGGTTGCCGATTTCATCGACCTCGCCGAGCTGCTGGCGACCGACGCCCTGAATCGGAAAGAATCGTGCGGCGCCCACTTCCGCGAGGAATCGCAGACTGAAGAAGGAGAAGCCAAACGCGATGACGAGAACTACTCGTACGTTGCCGCCTGGGAATACACCGGCGAAGGCAAGAAGGCAAAACTGCACAAGGAAGAACTCGAGTTCGAGAACGTGCAGCTGACGCAGCGCAGTTACAAGTAGTTCGCGGAAATGCCCGCGTTTCACATAAAAGTACAGGAAATCTGAAAATGGACAATATGACTTTGACGCTAAAAGTCTGGCGACAGAAAGACGCCAACAGCAAGGGCGGGCTGGTCTCGTACAAGCTGGAGAACATTTCATCTCACATGTCCTTTCTGGAAATGCTGGACGTTCTCAACGAAAAGCTCCTCCTGGAAGGCGGCGATCCGGTCGAATTCGACAATGACTGCCGCGAAGGCATCTGCGGCATGTGCAGTCTCGTGATCAACGGCGTGCCGCACGGCCCGTGGCACGGCACCGCCACCTGCCAGCTGCACATGCGCGAATACAAGGATGGCGACACGATTACCATCGAGCCGTGGATGGCGCGCGCCTTCCCGGTGGTCAAAGACCTCGTCGTCGACCGCGGCGCTTTCGACCGCATCATGGCGGCGGG
>CAZTNL010000573.1:0-2672 GCA_964614885.1 uncultured Calditrichaceae bacterium
AACCGCCCGCAGAATCGCGGCCATCATTTCCGGGGTGTCGTCGTAGCCGCCAAATTCGTTCGGCAGTCCCGCATTCGGATAGAGGCTCACAGGACACGGCGCGATTTTCGACAGCACTTCGACGAAGGGCCGCATCTGTTCGGCGCCGAGCGCACAGTTCAAGCCGACGCTCAGCAGGTTGCTCGTGTGGGCGACGGAAATCCAGAAAGCCTCGGTTGTTTGCCCGGAGAGCGTCCGGCCACTGGCATCGACAATCGTTCCGGAAATCATCACCGGCAGCGACTTCCCGCTGCTGACGAAGTACTCCTGAATTGCGTACAGCGCGGCCTTGGCGTTGAGCGTATCGAAGATGGTTTCGACGACGAGAATATCGACGCCGCCCTCGACAAGCGCGCGCGTCTGCTCGGTGTAGGCTTCGGCCATTTCTGCGAATGAAACTGCGCGGTAACCGGGATTGTTGACATCGGGCGACATCGAAAGGGTCTTGTTCGTGGGCCCGAGCGCGCCGGCGACGAAACGTGGCCTATCCGGCTGTTTTTTTGTGAATTCGTCCGCCGCGGCCTTCGCTACGCTCGCTGCGGAAAAGTTAATCTCATAGACTTTATCCTGCAGCCCGTAGTCGGCCTGGGAAATCGATGTGCCGTTGAAGGTGTTGGTTTCTATGATATCGGCGCCCGCCTGCAGGAAGGCTCGGTGAATCTCTCTTATCACATCCGGATGGGTGAGCGACAGCAGGTCGTTGTCCCCTTTCAGCGGGCTGTCATGTTCCTTGAGAAGCGCGCCGCGGAAATCCTCCTCGGTAAGGTTGTGCCCCTGAATCATCGTGCCCATGGCGCCGTCGAGGACGAGGATGCGCTTTCGGAGAAGGTCGGTCAGCGTCTTGAATATGTCTTGCATGCAGCCACTAAACTCCATTGAAGTATTCGAAAAAACTTAATCGGTAAAATAGAAAGAAAAGCGCATTTATACAAGCGGAATCCGGCGCACAGCGCAGTGCTTCGTCGCATGTCGGTGCCCTGACGGGCATGGTGCCCGGCGCAAATTGTGCACGAAACACTTGTTTTCAATGAGATGCCAATCGATGAATGTGAGGCGCGGTTGGCCTCAGAAAGTGTCCGGGAAAAGCGGTGATTGTGTTTTTTTCTTGCATTATTGCGAACTTTTCCCTATCTTTACGGCTAAGAATTACTTCACACGACGATCTCGCCCGGTGTGTCTATTCCCACCCAAAAGTGATTTTCGTTATGTTCAACCCGTGCATCCCGCTTAGTTGGCGGACGCGCGACTACCGCGATAATTGCGGTTCTTTCTCTGCCACGAGTCCGGAGGGTCGAGATTTGCACAACTCCGGACCAGGAAAAAAATGAAAGAACACGTAAACGCACGCGCACAGCGCAAGCACACCGATCATTCCACCCCCAAACCACAACTTCCGATTCCACAAGGCGTTTTTAGCGCCCTGTTGCCGAAACTTCAGCAGGCGGTAGCCTCCGAAGGGTACGTAACACCGACTCCCATCCAGGAACAGTGCATTCCGCACCTGTTGCAAGGACGGGATCTGCTGGGCAGCGCCCAGACCGGCACCGGCAAGACCGCTGCCTTCACACTGCCGCTGCTGCAACGGCTTTCCGGTAATTTTCGCAAGACTCGCCGCGGTACCCCGCGCGCCCTCATTCTCGCTCCCACCCGTGAACTCGCGGCGCAGATCGGGGATAGCATCCATGCATACGGACGCTTCCTCCGCCTCCGCCATACCGTGATTTTCGGTGGCGTCAACCAGGGACCGCAGGTCTCAGCTCTGAACCGCGGCGTCGATATTCTGGTCGCCACGCCCGGTCGATTGCTCGATCTGGTTCAACAGGGATTCATCCACCTGAACGAGGTCGAGGTCTTCATTCTCGACGAGGTTGATCGAATGCTGGACATGGGCTTCATCAACGATATCAACCGGGTGTTGACCCATATTCCGGCCGAACGACAGACCCTGTTTTTCTCGGCCACCATGCCCCCGAAAATGGTGGAGCTGGCGAACACCATGGTGCGCAATCCGGTGCAAGTGACTATCGAGCCGGACAAGCCTGCAGTGGAATGCATTGCACAGAAGATCATGTTTGTGGAAAAAAAGAACAAAGATGCCCTGCTGGCCTCCCTGCTGGGCGACCCGCTGGTCACCAAAGCCATCGTTTTCACCCAGATGAAGCATGTGGCTAACCGGGTGGTCAAAAAGCTGGACGCAGCGGGCATTCACGGTACGGCCATTCACGGCAACAAGAGTCAGGCCGCGCGCATCAAAGCGCTGGATGGATTCAAAAAAGGCCGTTTCCGCGTACTGGTCGCCACGGATGTGGCCGCACGGGGACTGGATGTGGATGACATCACGCACGTGATCAACTACGATCTGCCGGTGGAAGCCGAAACCTATGTGCATCGCATCGGGCGCACGGCGCGCGCCGGCGCAAACGGCGACGCTATTTCCTTCTGCTCCTCCGAGGACAGAGACTACCTGCGGGACATCGAGAGACTTCTGGCAAAACCCGTACCGACAGAAACGGACCAGCCCTATCATTCCGAGGCCGCTGTTCGTTCAAGCCAGCCGGCGCCGAAGCAACACGGCCGCAGGCAAAACGGCGGCTACCAAGGTGGCCGCGGCAGTTCGAGTCGCAACCGCTACC
>CAZTNL010000574.1:0-2669 GCA_964614885.1 uncultured Calditrichaceae bacterium
AAAACTTCTCTGCGCCTACGACGGCAGCGACAGCGCCAATCGGGCGCTGCAGCTTGTTGGCTATTGCGCCTCCCAACTTACCCTGCCGGTTGTCGTCCTTATGGTACACGACAAAAAACAGCGCAGGCAACGCATTCTGGATGAGGCCGCGCAGTACCTGAATCCGTACGGGCTGCAGCTCAAATTGGTCGGCGTTTCAGGAAGCCCGGAGAAGGAGATTCTGAGTCAGGCGGAGCAGCACAAGGCGAACATGATAGTGTTGGGCGCTTTCGGCCATTCGAGAATTCGCAAGGCCATCGTCGGCAGCACCATTGAACAGATCATCAGGAAGACCCAGCTGCCCGTTTTGTTGTCAAAATGACGGCTGAGCGGGCCGGACTTTCAACCAAAGGACACTCACAATTATGACAGAAGCTGTTTACATCTCGGATATATCACAATACGTCGGCAAGGAAGTAAGTGTACGGGGATGGCTGTACAACAAGCGGACGAGTGGCAAGCTCTGGTTTCTTCTCGTTCGCGATGGAACCGGTGTGATCCAGTCCGTGGCCTTCAAGGGCAGCGTGCGCGATGCGGTGTTCCAGCGCTGCGAAGAGGTCACCCAGGAATCTTCGATAGTCGTCATCGGTAAGGTGGCTGAGGACAAGCGCTCGGTCGGGGGCTACGAGCTCCAGGTGAGCGACATCGAGATTCTGCAAATCGCCAACGACTATCCGATCACGCCGAAAGAACACGGTACCACATTTTTGATGGACCACCGCCATCTCTGGTTGCGCTCTTCAAGACAGCATGCGATTCTGCGCGTGCGCCATGAAATCGTATCAGCGTGCAGAGATTTTTTTGACGGTCGTGGCTTTACCCTGGTCGACGCCCCGGTTTTCACGCCCAACGCCTGCGAGGGCACCACAACGCTGTTCGACACCGAGTATTTCGGCTCGAAAGCTTACCTGACCCAGAGCGGCCAGCTTTACATGGAGGCAGGAGCGATGGCCTTCGGTAAAGTCTACTGCTTCGGCCCGACCTTTCGCGCCGAAAAGTCGAAAACACGCCGGCATCTGACCGAATTTTGGATGATCGAGCCTGAGGTGGCGTTCATGGACCTCGACGGCAACATGGATTTGGCCGAGGCGTTCATCGAGCATGTGGTGCAGCGGGTCCTGAAAAACAGGCGGTCGGATCTGGAGACACTCGAGCGCGACACCACCGCTCTGGAAAAGGTTGTCCGGCCGTTCCCCCGGATTAGTTACGACGAGGCCACACAGATTCTGAAGGAGAAAAACGCTGAGTTTGAATATGGAGACGATTTCGGCGGCGCTGATGAAACCCTGATCTCGGAGTCGTTTGACAGGCCGGTTATGGTACACGGCTATCCGGCGGCGATAAAGGCGTTTTACATGAAAAACGATCCGGCCGACAGCAGTAAAGCGTTGTGCGTGGACGTGCTTGCGCCCGAGGGATACGGCGAGATCATCGGAGGTGGGCAGCGCGAGGATGATTTGGCGGTATTGGAGGCTAAAATTCGGGAACACGATTTGCCGATGGAAGCCTTCGATTGGTATCTGGACCTGAGAAAATATGGCTCAGTACCGCATTCCGGCTTCGGGATGGGCATCGAGCGGGCGGTGGCGTGGATTTGTGGGCTGCCGCACGTGCGCGAAACCATCCCGTTTCCGCGGTTGATGCACAGACTCAACCCCTGATAAGCATGGGACGTGTCATCGGTGTCATTGGCGGAGGGCGCTGTTCGGCCGAGATTGCGCAGATGGCCGAAACCGTGGGCCGGCTGTTAGCCGGTCAGAAAGCCACCCTTCTGTGCGGTGGTCTCGGTGGCGTTATGGAAGCTGCCTGCCGTGGCGCCAGGCAAAATGGCGGTCTTACCATCGGGATTCTGCCTGGTTTGGACAAGCGCGAGTCCAACCCGTACATTGATATTCCGATTGCCACCGGCATGGCTGACGCAAGAAACGTGATCATTGCGCGGTCGGCCGATGCGGTAATCGCCATCGATGGTGAGTATGGCACCTTGTCGGAGATTTCGTTTTGTCTCAAGTTCGGGGTGCCGGTCGTGGGTCTGCAAACCTGGACAGTCTCCCCAGAGATCATCCTCGCCGACTCGCCCGAAGACGCCGTCAGCAAGGCGATTTCGGCGGCCAATCACAGCGCCGGATGATGAAGTGTGTTAGAGCTGTCATAGCGGGCCGGGTACAGGGTGTCGGCTTTCGCTGGCACATCCTGCAGGGCGCCCGCCGTTTGGGTCTGAACGGGACCGTGAGAAATCTCGCGGACGGCCGCGTGGAACTCGAGGCCGAAGGCGATGATGAGGCTGTGGACAGCCTGCTTGACCTGGCCAGAAGCGGGCCTTCATTTTCCAGAGTTGCGAGCGTTTCCGTGGAAGAGGTTCCATATACCGGAAAATTCGACGGCTTTCAAATAATCAGATAACCATGGAGAGAAACATGTCCGACCTGCAATCGCACATTCGAACTGTACCGGATTTCCCAAAGAAAGGGATCGGCTTCAAGGATATTACGACCCTTCTAAAATCAGGCGCGGCTTTCCACGACGCCGTCAATGCGTTTGACCAGCACTACTCAAAGTCGGACTTTGACAAGATCGTTGGCATCGAATCTCGCGGGTTCATTTTTTGTGCGGCGCTGGCGTATCGCTTG
>CAZTNL010000575.1:0-2668 GCA_964614885.1 uncultured Calditrichaceae bacterium
TCGAACTGCGACGAAGTCCAGCCCTGCCAGCTTTTTGATATGGTGCTCGGCACAGGCGCCGCCGGCATCAAGAAAGAGCTGCGGCCCGACCTGTTGCTTACTTTCGGCGGTCCGGTTGTGTCCAAGAATCTCAAGCTCTATCTGCGCCAGTTCCAGCCGCAGCGCCACTGGCACATCCGCATGCATGCGCCCTGGCCGGACCCGTTTCAGTCGACCACGACCATCGTCCCGATGCCGCCCGCGGCGTTTTTCGACACATTTTCCAGGAAATTAAAACCGGTCGATCATTCGGGCACGAACGGCTACACGGAAATCTGGCTCAGACGCGAGCGTCAGGCGCAGCGCGCTTTGTCGGAGTTCCTCGCGGAGGCCCCACATTGCGAGCTGACTGCAATGACGCGGGTTTTGCAGGAGCTGCCGCCCGGCGCTGTGCTACAGCTCGGAAACAGCTCGATCGTCCGCCTGGCAAGTCTGGTGTCGCTGGGAGAAAATCGCGACGTGGCCGTGTATTCCAACCGCGGGGTTTGCGGCATCGACGGCACCGTCAGTACCGCGGTGGGCGCAGCGATGGCGAGCGAGCGATTGACGACGCTGGTCACCGGCGACCTCGCTTTTTTCTACGACCGCAACGGCCTGTGGCACCCGCACGTTCCCGACAACCTGCGAATCATCGTGTTCAACAATCACGGCGGCGGCATCTTCCGCCTGCTGGACGGCTGCCGTGACATGCCCGAGCTGGAGAGCTACTTCGCCGCCGCCCACAACCTGACGGCAGAACGCGTTGCCGCAGACCACGGCCTGACCTACACCCGCTGCGATTCGGACGAGGCACTGGCGGCCGGACTGCCGCGATTTTTTCGCGCCGAAAACGGGCCTGCCATTCTTGAGGTGGCCTTTGACCCTGAGGCCAACGCCGAAACATTCTTGAAATTCAAATCTATGTTAGAGGAGATTCGATGAGTGCAAACAAGATAAGCTGGGAGTCTTTGAAGGAATTCGAAGACATTCTGTTTCTTTATCACGAAGGGGTTGCCAGGATCAGCATCAACCGGCCCCGCGTGCACAACGCCTTTCGGCCCAAGACCGTTTTTGAGCTCTCAGAAGCGTTCGAACTGGCGCGGCAAAACACCGACGTCGGCGTGGTGATTCTGACCGGCGAAGGCGGCAAGGCATTTTGCAGCGGCGGCGACCAGACGGTGCGCGGCAGCGGCGGTTACGTCGGCAGCGACGGTGTGCCGCGGCTGAATATTCTCGACGTCCAGAAACAGATTCGCTCGATCCCGAAGCCGGTGATCGCGATGGTGGCCGGCTGGGCGATCGGCGGCGGCCACGTGCTGCACGTCATCTGCGACCTGACGATCGCCGCCGAAAACGCGCGCTTCGGCCAGACCGGGCCCAAGGTGGGCAGTTTCGACGGCGGTTTCGGCTCTTCCTATCTGGCACGAGTCGTCGGGCAAAAAAAGGCACGGGAAATCTGGTACCTCTGCGACCAGTATGACGCCGCCGAGGCCCTGCAGATGGGTCTGGTCAACAAGGTGGTGCCGCTGGACAAACTGGAGGAAGCCACGCTGGACTGGTGCCGGAAGATTCTCGAAAAAAGTCCCATGGCCCTGCGCATGCTCAAGTCCGCTTTCAACGCGGAGCTGGACGGTCAGGCGGGTCTGCAGGAGCTGGCCGGTAACTCGACTCTGCTCTACTACCTGAGCGAAGAAGCCAACGAGGGCAGGAAGGCGTACCTCGAAAAACGCAAGCCGGACTTCAGCAAATTCAAGAGGTACCCGTGAGCCGGAGCCTCAAACTCAAGACGTGGATTGCGGCCCTGCGGCTGCGGACGTTGCCGCTGGCCCTGGCCAGCATCATTCTGGGAAGCTTTCTTGCCGCGGCTGAAAAATCTTTCAGTTGGCGGGTGGCCCTGCTCTGTGTCGCTACCGCCATTCTGCTGCAGATTCTCTCCAACCTCGCCAACGATTATGGAGACAGCATCCACGGCGCCGACAGCGCCGAACGGGCAGGACCTGAGCGCGCGACTCAGTCCGGCATCATCTCCGCCACCGCCATGCGCGCGGCCGTCCTGGTTGCGGTGGCGCTTTGCCTCCTCGTTGGCTACCTTCTGATTCGCGGCGAGAGCGTGGCCTTCTATGCCGCCGGCCTTGCGGCTATTGCCGCGGCTGTCGCCTACACCGCCGGGCCAAAGCCTTATGGGTACGTCGGACTTGGCGACATTTTTGTTTTTCTCTTTTTTGGAATCGTCGGCGTGTTCGGCTCCTATTTCCTGCACACACACGCGCTGAACCCGGTGATTTTACTACCAGCGGCCGCCTGCGGATTTTTCTGCGTGGCGGTGCTGAATATCAACAACATTCGCGACATCGATTCCGACCGGGCGGCCGGCAAGATTACGATTCCGGTGCGCTTGGGGCCGGAGCGGGCCCGCTTCTATCATATTTGCCTGCTGTTGTCGGGTTTTGGCGCCGCAGTGGCGTACCTTGTGACCGTCTACCGGAGCCCCTGGCAATTTTTGTTTTTTCTCAGCCTGCCGTTGCTGTTGCAAAACGGCATTGCAGTCTCGCGCCGCCGCGAAGCCGCGGCTCTGGACCCGTATTTGAAGCAAATGGCGCTGACGACGCTGGTTTTCTGCGTTGGCCTGGGCATTGGGAATTTGCTCTAG
>CAZTNL010000576.1:0-2662 GCA_964614885.1 uncultured Calditrichaceae bacterium
CATGAAATGCGACCAAAAGCAACGAGCATCATCTCATGTCACTCTGGAAGAGTCTTTTAGATTGGATAACCCGCTACTCGCCGACAAGATTCCTTCGGAATGACAATGCCTTTTAAGAAGGAATTCGGGAAAGCGAAAGTCGGGAGACTTTGTGCCGAAGGTGGGATTCGAACCCACACGGGATTGCTCCCACACGGCCCTGAACCGTGCGCGTCTGCCAGTTTCACCACTTCGGCTTAAACTCAAATCGAGCGCTAAATGTAAAAAACAACCGTCACAAAGTCAAGATATTTTAGAGCCGTCTTGACTTTGAAGGCAGAAAAATGTAATATTCGGGCATGTCTGAAAAGGTGATTACAAACAACCGCAAGGCCCGGCACGAGTACCAGATCATCGACACACTCGAAGCGGGCCTCGTACTGCATGGCACCGAGGTAAAATCGCTGCGCGCGGGCAAGGCCAACCTCAAAGACAGCTACGCCAGCATACGCGCCGAGGAAGTCTACCTGGTCAACATGCATATCAGCCCGTACTCGCACGGCAATATCAACAATCACGACCCGGTGCGCGAGCGCAAGCTCTTGCTGCACCGCAAGGAAATCCGCAAACTCGTCGGCAAGACGCAGGAAAAAGGGTTGACGCTCGTGCCGTTGAAACTCTATTTCAAAAACGGCAAGGTGAAGGTGCAGCTCGCCATCGCCCGCGGCAAGAAGTTCTACGACAAGCGCCACGATATCGCCAAACGCGATTCAGACAGAGAGATGAAACGAATTCTCAAGGAACGGGGCCGCGGCTAGCAGCGCCGTGCCATGGTTCCGGCCCGGATGGACACATTGAAGGTCACGTCTTTCCGGCTCTGAATTTTAGATCAAAAAGAGTGAGAATATGCCCCGTCAGAACGCCTATGAAACTCTAAAGGAACGCGGGTTCGTCAGGCAGGTGACCGACGAAGACGCGCTTTCCGAAGCATTTGCCCAAAAGCAAATTACCGCTTATGTCGGCTTCGACCCGACGGCTGCCAGTTTGCACGTCGGCAACCTGTTGGGATTGATGGCGCTCGCCCACCTGCAGCGGGCCGGGCACCGCCCCATCGCGGTCATCGGAGACGGCACAGCGATGATCGGGGATCCCAGCGGCAAGACTGAGCTGCGCAAGATGATGACACGCGAGCAGATTTTGGCGAATGCCGAACGGGTGAAGGCGCAGGTCGGCCGCTACTTCCGGATCGACGGCGAAAATGGATTCGCGGTGCACAATGCCGACTGGTTGCTCAAACTCAAATACGTAGATTTCATGCGCGAGATAGGCAGACATTTCAGCGTCAATCGCATGTTGACCGCCGAGGCGTACAGAATCCGCATGGAAACGGGCCTGTCGTTTCTGGAATTTAACTACCAGATCCTGCAGGCTTACGATTTCCTGAAGCTCTACCAAAGCCACAACTGCACCCTGCAAATGGGCGGCGACGATCAGTGGGGCAATATCGTCGCCGGAACCGATCTTGTGCGTCGCGTCGAAGGCGGCAAGGCTGAAGGCCTGACCTGGCCACTGCTCACAACAGCAAGCGGACAAAAGATGGGGAAAACCGCGGCCGGGGCAGTCTGGCTCGACGCGGAAATGACCTCGCCCTACGACTACTACCAGTTCTGGGTCAATTGCGACGACCCCGACGTCGGCCGCTTTCTGGCTTATTACACGTTTCTGCCGATGTCGCGGATTGCAGAGCTTGCACAGCTCAAGGGCGCTGACATCAGAAAGGCCAAGGAAGCGCTGGCCTTCGAAGCTACCAAAATCACGCACGGAGAGACGGAAGCGACCAAGGCGCAGGCGGCGGCAAAAACGGCCTTCGGCGGCAGCGGTGAGGACCTGAGCGGCATTCCGACTACGAAAATCCCAACCGAACAACTGCGGGCCGGCGTGTTCGTCTCCGACCTGTTCGCTCAGGTAGGTCTGACCGGCTCAAAAGGAGAAGCGCGACGTTTGATTAAACAGGGCGGGGCGTACGTGAATCAAACGAAGGTCGAGCACACTGAGGCCAAAGTCGAACCCGCCGATTTCACCGATGGCGCTCTGATGCTGCGGGCTGGCAAGAAGCGCTTTCACCGCCTCCTGTTGCAGTGAGTGGGAAATGACAAATGAAAAAGTGTAAAGGGAGAACGGTCCTGGTTCCCTGCTTGTTTTTGATTTTTTTACTTAGCCTGATTAATTTATGAATTTTGCCACAGAGCCACAGAGGGCACTGAGAAATAAAAACTTAGGGAAACTGTTCACAGTAAAATATAGCTCTGTGTACTCCGTGTCTCTGTGGCTATGAATTTTTCGGGTTAGCCTTTTTCTCTCTCAGGCTAGAATTTCCCGCAAGATTCCGATCACCCGATCAAGCTCTTCGTAGCTGATGGTCAGCGGCGGGAAGACGCGAATGACCTCTTTTCCCGCTGGAAAAACGAGTAGCCCTTTTTCCATACACTTCTGAATGACCTCGCCGTTTTCGACGTTTAGCTCAACCCCGATCATCAGGCCGAGGTTCCTCAATTCCCGAACACGGCTCAACGGTTTTTCCGAGAACATCCGGGCAAAATAAGCGCCCTTTTCAGCGGCCTGCGCAGCCAGATCATTTTCCAGCATGAAGTCGATGGCGGCAAGCGCGGCCGCGGAAGAAAGC
>CAZTNL010000577.1:0-2661 GCA_964614885.1 uncultured Calditrichaceae bacterium
TCAACGAAACATTTGCTTCAAACGCTGGCGGCGAGCAGCGATTTGATGGCGGCGATCAACTCCTTGGGGCGCACCGGCTTTTCCAGGTACTGCCTGACCGCAAGTTTTTTCAGTTTGACGATTTGGGTTGCTTCTTCTTTCGCGTAGCCGGTCACGACCACCGTGGGTACGGCGCGCTTCTTTCGTTTCAACTGCCGGTAAACCTCCAGGCCGTTCAAGAGCGGCATGCGCAAATCGAGAAGCAGGACGTCGACCCCCCCCTCAACCACCTTGTCCACAGCTTCCTGTCCGGTCTCCGCCACTTCGACGGAGTAACCGGCGTTCGCGAGCAGATCGCGCAGACTGTCAACGAAATCGGCGTCATCGTCGGCGATGAGAATGACGGGCGTCGCGCCGACGGATTGCAGAAGACCCACCAATCGCTCCACCTCGAAAGGCTTTTGCAGCACCGCCAGCGCGCCCTCGTCCACAGCGCGACTCAGAAGCTTTTCGGCCGTGAACGCGGTCATCATGACGATTTTGGCGCTCGGATGATCCGCATGAACCCGAGAAAGATAGTCGACTCCGTTCATGCCCGGCAGCCGCACATCGACAAAACTGAGGTCGAAATCGTCTTTCTGAAAACGCTTCAGGGCCTCTTCGGCGCTTCCAGCCGTTTTTACGCGGCACCCTTCCGCTTCGAGAATCTCCACGAGACTTTCCGCGAAGTCCGCGTCATCTTCCACAATCAGCACGCTCAGCTTTTTCATGATCCACCTCCCTGCTTTTTCGCTTGGGGCAACCAGAGCATTACTTCTGTTCCTTTGCCTTCGTCACTCGTGACGGCAACGCCGCCGCCGTGCTCTTCCACAATTTGTTTTACGACCGTCAGGCCGAGTCCGACTCCGAAGGCCTTATTGCTGACCAACGGCTCAAAAATATGCGGTTTGCGGTCGGCGGGAATTCCGATGCCAGTGTCGGTCACTCTGATCTCAATTCGGCTTTCACCCGCTCTGTTTTCTACGGTCACGAGTCTTTTCTTCTGATTCTCCGGCAGATCCTGCATCGCCTGGCAGGCATTGTCGAGCAGGTTGATCATAACGCGCCGGAAACCGTCGGCATCAATGTCGGCAAATGTGCGCGCAGTCAATTTTTTCCTCAGCCGGATTCCAGCGGGAAGTTCGTAGTCGGACAGCATCTCCTTCAGCCAGACCGTGATGTCGACCCGTTGCAAGTTCATCCTGCGGACACGGGTGTAGTCGAGAAGGCCATCGATGATGTGGTCGCAGCGGGAAACGTTGCGCTTGACCCTCTCCAGGGCGCGCTCCGCACCGAATGCCGTGCCCCGCAGCTTCCTGGTTATCGAATACATCGACGTTCGGATGGTGGCCAACGGATTCCTCAGTTCGTGGCTGACGGTCGCGGTTAGCTGGCCGATGGCCGCGAGACGTTCGTTCCGCAGCAGCTCCTCCTGGGCGCTTTTCAGCTCGGCTGTGCGTTGCTCGACCAGTTCTTCAAGATGCTCGCGGTGGGTCGCCAGCTCGGCCTCCGCGCGTTTCCGCTCCGTGATGTCGACTACGGTCGTGATGAAGGCGTCATTGCCCTTGAGTCGAATGCGGGCGCTGGAAAAGCTCGTCCAGAAATGTTCGCCTTGCTTGTTTATCATTTCGGATTCAATATTCTCGACTTTGCCTAGGCGGGCCATGCTTTCCAAAAAATGCTCACGAACCGCCGGGTCAACGTACAAACTCTTGACGTTCACGCTCCGCAGCTCATCGCGGGTGTAGCCTGTCATCTCGCACATCGCATCGTTGGTCGCGTACATTTTTCCCGAAGGGTCAGAAATGGCGACCCCCGCCAGATTGTGCTCGAACAGGCTCCGATATTTTTCCTCGCTTTCCTGCAAAGCCTGTCGCGCTTGCTTGCTCTCGGTAATGTCGACCGCGGTTCCCAGCACGGCCGGTTTTCCCTGAAACGAGATCAGAGACGCAGTGAAGTCGACCCAGCGTTCCGCGCCTGTGCGGGTTGCCAGTAGAACTTCGTATCGCCGTTCCAGTTCCTTGCCTTCTTGTCTGGAAAGACCTCGGGTTTTTACAAGATCCTGAAAATCAGGATGAACCATATCCTAGAATTTCATACGCATCAACTCGTCTTCCGAATAGCCGCTGATTCGGCAGGCCGAAGGATTGACATAGACCATTTCCTCGCCCTGAAAGATCAGGATTGCCGCCGCCGTAGATTCGGCCAGCACTCGAAATTTCGTCTCGCTTTCCTGCAGCGCTCTCTCGGCCTGCTTGCGTTCGGTGATTTCGCCGAAAACGACTTGGCCGGCCGGTTTGCCTTCGTAAGTGACCGGCGCGCCCATGACTTCGACTTCAATGAGTTCTCCGTCGAGCCGAATAAATTTCTCTTCCATCACGGGCGATATAGAAACCCTTTTGGCGTAAAGCGCCTCGATGCGCTCCCTGACAAAATCCTTAGATTCTTTATCTACAAACGAGAGCACCCGCTTTCCGATTAATTGCTCGGCCGATGTTCCACCAAGGACTTCGGCGGCTTTGGGGTTTACGAATACAATTCTCCAATCGCTGTGCACCATGATTGGCAGCGGCGACGATTCCACCACGACGCGGTAGCGCTCCTCGCTCTCACGCAGACGCTGTTCCACGAGCTTGCGTTCGG
>CAZTNL010000578.1:0-2659 GCA_964614885.1 uncultured Calditrichaceae bacterium
ACCAGAAAACGACTGCGCGCCATGAAAGGAAAATAGCTTGGGAACAATCGCTGCGCCATCGTCAACACATAACTGAAACAACAGCAGGTCATCAGAGGCCCAGTGGCATACTTCCCTCTACTAGAAAAAATTGGCGAAAGATTTCTGAGAATAGAATTTGTTGGGAGATTTTATGTTTTCAAACAAAGCCAGGCCACAAATTTCGTCATCCTTCATTAACATAATAAAATCAAACCCATTTTCGCTTAGTTTCCGCTGGACGGTAGATTGGCTCAATACCCATTTGTGCCATTCAATGACAATCCAATCAATCTGGTCAAAGTACGAGATGTCTGAGTTCAGGAGATCGAGTTCACTGCCTTCGATGTCGATCTTTAGAAGATTTATTCTTCTATCACCAAACTCATCGAAAATTAACTTCCTCACACTAACCACAGGAATAGTCAGCTTTTTTGCGGCGTCAATCGGGAAGGGGTAGTCGACGCCAAATGGCCTGTTTGAAGAGGCAATACTGAAATCGCTAACAAAAAAATCTGCCACCTTCGTCTCAGGGCCTACGACTGCACAAAGAGCTTTGCACTTTGCCATACCGTTCCTCTTCAAATGCCACCAACTTTCCTCCACCATATCAGGATTTGCGTCTACGAGAACGCCTTCAATAAGGGAGGCCCCGTATTGACTTGCGAGCAAACACGCAAGGAACCCAGTGTTGCACCCCAAGTCGACAAATGTCCGAATTTCAACACAGTCCAGCAAGCGTCGATAGGTCGGACGCCTAAACATTTCGTTCGCCACAGAAAAGCTCTCGGGAGCCAGGATTCTGTACGTAATATTTCCGAGCTTGAACTTAGGCGCCAACCGTTTGAGAACTCCTCGGGCAAGCTGCTGCAGATGTAGGAAGCGAATCAAACGATGAACAATCTTGGAATGTTTGAGTTGCTTCATTTGGATGATTAGAGCATAGACGACACTAGACAGTGGCAGTTACTATGTATAGGATAGTTAAGGGGTCGCTTAAATGCAACCTATTTCCCTTTTTATCTTCATAAAAAAATTTGAATAAGGCTTCGAGAATGACGATATTATTTCGACACAGATTGGTGGATAATTCCCTCACATCTATGTCGATGCGCTGCTCAGAACTTGTACTGATTGGGCGACAAAATGGTCATTCATTGGAGAACATACACGACATTGCTGATTGTGATGCTGTCTGCCCGGGCCGCGACCACCGAGCCGATCCGCGTCGGCTCCAAGCCGTTCAACGAAGGCTACATTCTGGCGGAAATCATCTCGCAGATGCTGGAAGCGAACGGATTTCAGGTCGAACGCAAGTTCGGTCTTGGCGGCACGCTGATCTGCTACCAGGCGCTCGTCAACGCTGAAATAGACCTCTACCCGGAATACTCAGGCACCATAGAACAGGCGATTCTCAAACTGCACGACCGCCCGGGAATCGAGGCACTGCGACAACTCCTGCGCAAACAATACCGCCTGGAGCTCCTGCCCTCGTTCGGGTTCAACAACACCTATGCGCTCACAACCCGCGCCGGCCTGGCCCGAAAGCTCGGCCTCAGGACCATATCGGATTTGCGCCGCCACCCGGAATTGAAAATCGGCCTGAGTTACGAGTACCTCGAACGCGGCGACGGCTGGCGGGCGCTGGCCGGCTTTTACGGTCTGGCCGGCGAGCCGGTCGGTATGGAGCACACCCTCGCCTACCCCGCGCTCGACGCCGGTGAAATCGATCTGATGGACGTCTACTCCACCGACGCGGAGATCAGCAAGTACGACCTCGTCCTGCTGCAGGACGACCGGCGCTTCTTTCCTGACTACCTGGCCGCACCGCTCGTGCGTTCCGACCTGGCGCCCAGGGCCAGGCGTGTTCTCGCCCGGCTCGCGGGCTCCATCGACGAAGAAACCATGCAACGCCTGAACGCGGACGTCATCGTGCGCGGCCGGACGTTCGCCGAAACCGCCGACGCGTTCCTGCGCGACAAAGGTCTCAAAAGCGGTGCGCGGCAAACCGCCGTGAGCCGCTGGGCAACCCTGGGACGGCGCACGCTGACCCATCTGCAGTTGAGCGGCCTCTCCCTGCTGCTGGCGCTGTGTATCGCCCTGCCACTCGGGGTCGTCGCCTACCGCATTCCACGAATCTCGAATCCGGTTATCTACTCGACCGGGCTGCTGCAAACCATCCCGTCGCTGGCGCTGCTGGCGTTCATGATCGCGCCGTTCGGCACCGGAAACAAGCCGGCGCTGATCGCTCTGACACTCTACGCGCTCCTGCCGATCCTGCGCAATACCGCGACGGCGCTCAATTCCGTCGACCCGCTGCTGAAGAAAGTGTCCGCGGGCATGGGGCTGACCGCGTGGCAGCGGCTGTGGAACGTCGAGCTGCCGCTGGCCGTGCCGACCATTCTCGCCGGCGTCCGCACCGCGGCCGTCATCACTATCGGCACAGCGACACTGGCGGCCTTTATCGGCGCCGGCGGTCTCGGCGAGTACATCCAAACCGGGCTGGCGCTCAACGACCCGGAAATGATTCTGTGGGGAGCGGTTCCCGCCGCGCTACTGGCCGTACTGACGGAACTCGCCTTTGAAATTCTGGAGAGGGCCCTGGTACCGAGGCATCTTTTGCAGGGGAAGGGCTGAAGCT
>CAZTNL010000579.1:0-2655 GCA_964614885.1 uncultured Calditrichaceae bacterium
GTTTTCGCGAGCTGGTCTACACCCGATTTTCCGACGAAAAACACCTTCACCACATGCTGAAGCGTTTTCTGAACGGCCTGCCGCCCGACTACGAACTACACCAGGAGCCGGAAGAGGCGCTGGGCGATCTCGATATTCTGGAAACGCTGAAACCGGATGACGGTTACAGGGTCGACTACCACAAACAGCTCAATGCCAGGGACGACCTCATCAAGGTTTACTCGCTTCAGCAAACCAACCTCAGCGAGCTGGTGCCGATTCTGACAAACTTCGGTTTTATCATCAGCGACCAGCACGCGTTTCCGTACACGACGCCGGAAACGACGAAATTCACCTACGTTTTCAACGTGCCCGGAGAGGAGACCCTCAGCCGGGCGGACTACCACCGCATTTCCGTTGCTTTGGAACAAGTGCTGAACAGGAAGTCGACGGCGAAACCGATCAATGAACTAGTGCGCGTCGCCGGCCTGACCGCGCGCCAGCTCGACCTGGTCAAGGCATTCTGCGGCTACTATTTCAAGATCAGCGCCTCTTTCTCCTTTACCTCGATCCAGACCACGCTGGTTAAGTGGCCGCGGTTTACCCGAAGCCTGGTCGAGCTGTTCGAAACACGATTCGATCCGGAGAGTTCGACGGCGACCCTGAACGCCGCCAGGCGGCGCGTCGCCGACAGTTTTCAGGAGCTGGACTCGGTTCTGGAAGAAAACATTTGTAAAGCGCTGCTCAACCTGGTCAGCGCGATTGTGCGGACAAACTACTTTCTCGACAAGCCGGAAATCAGCTTCAAGATTCAGAGCGGTCTCATTCAAAACATGCCGCAGCCGGCGCCGCTTTACGAAATCTATGTTTACGCCAACAACATGGAGGCCATTCATTTGCGCGGCGGCATGGTGGCGCGCGGCGGCATCCGCTGGTCTGACCGGCAGGATGATTTCCGCACCGAGGTGCTCGGACTGATGAAGGCGCAGATGGTCAAGAATACGGTCATCGTGCCGGTGGGCAGCAAGGGCGGTTTTGTGCTCAAGCACCAGGAATTTGCCGACCGCGGGGAGTTCCTCGCCGCCGGCAAGGCCGTCTACAAACGCTTCATTGCCTGTCTGCTGGATTTGACCGACAACCTCTCCGCGGCCGGAAAAGTCATTCCGGCGAAGGGCATCAAGCGGCTCGACGGCGACGACACCTATCTGGTCGTGGCCGCCGACAAAGGCACCGCCACCTTCAGCGACCTCGCCAACGAAATCTCCCTCGAACGCAAGTTCTGGCTCACGGATGCGTTTGCCTCCGGCGGTTCCGTGGGTTACGATCACAAGAAACAGGGCATCACCGCCAAGGGCGCCTGGGAATCGGTTAAACGCCACTTCCGCGAAATCGGCATCAATCCGGAGCAGGACCCGATTACCGCCGTCGGCATCGGCGACATGGGCGGCGATGTTTTCGGCAACGGCATGCTGCTGTCGGGCAGCCTCAGGCTGGTGGCGGCCTTCAACCATATCTACATTTTCATCGATCCTGACCCGGAGCCGGTGGCGGCGCTGAAGGAGCGCCGGCGCCTTTTCGAGATGGGCGGCAACTGGGATGAATATGACCGCGGCCTGATCTCCAAAGGCGGCGCTCTGTTCGAGCGCTCCAGCCGGCGCATCGAGCTTTCGTCGCAGGCGCGCGAGGCCCTTGGAATCAAGGCCAAGGCGCTGTCCGGCGAGGAGCTGATCAAGGCGATTTTACGCGCACCGGTCGACCTGCTCTGGAACGGCGGCATCGGCACCTACGTCAAGGCCGGCCATGAAACGCATTACCAGGCCGGCGACCCGTCCAACGATCGCGTCCGCATCGATGCGGGAGAGCTGCGGGTCAAACTCGTCGGCGAAGGCGGCAATCTGGGGCTGACCCAGGCCGCGCGGGTCGAGGCCGCCAACCGCGGCATCCGGCTCAACACCGACGCCATCGACAACTCGGGCGGCGTCAACATGTCGGATCACGAGGTGAATCTGAAGATTCTCCTCGACGGCCTGTGCCGGAAAAAAATGCTGACGCAAAAGGCGCGCAACCAGATTATTCGCAAGTATGAGAACGACGAAATCGCCGCCGTTCTCGAACAGAACTACCTAAACAATCTCGGTCTGTCGCTCGATATGCAGCGCACGCCTTCTCAGTTTCTCTTCTACCGGGCTCTGATCAAATTTCTCAACCGCCAGGGCATTATCAATCGCCGGCTGGACAACATTCCCTTCGAGGAAGATCTCGACAATCTGGAGCAGGGAACGCGGGTACTGCCGCGCCCGGTTTTGTGCGCTCTCGCCGGATTTACCAAGCTCTACGGCTACCGGCTCTTCCTCGCATCGGACGGCTTTAACGACCCGTGGTACGACCGCTACATCCTGCGCTACTTCCCGGCGGGACTGGTCAAGAAATACAAGAAGCAGATCATCGCCCACCCGCTCAAGCGCGAAATCGTCATCACCGAGCTGCTCAACGACATCGTCAACCACGCCGGTATCGCCTTCTTCCAGCGCATGACCATGGCAACCGGCAAGTCTCCGGTGGAGATAGCCGACACCTATCTGCGGCTGACCGAGTTCCTCGACCTCGAGCGGTTGCGCGCCCGCATCCGCCAGGCGGAAGCGTTGCCGAACGCCGGCATCCAGTACGAATACCTGA
>CAZTNL010000580.1:0-2654 GCA_964614885.1 uncultured Calditrichaceae bacterium
TTGCGGGGCGGGGTCCCGGGGATGAAGATGAATAGGGTGAATATAGCGGAGGAGTTTGCCAGGTTCAGCGAACACTGGACGCCGAAGATCGTCGGAGAGCTAAACGGCCAGTATGTTAAGCTGGCGAAGGTGAAGGGCGAGTTCGTCTGGCACAAGCACGACCATGAAGACGAGCTGTTTCTGGTGGTGAAGGGAAAGCTGACGGTACAGCTGCGCGAGACCAGCGTGGTTCTGGAGGAAGGGGAATTTTTCATCGTTCCGCGCGGTGTCGAGCACCGGCCGGTGGCCGACGAAGAAGCGCACATCCTGCTGTTCGAACCGAAAACCACGGAGCACGCCGGCAGGGCGTAAACCCGGCAAACCGTCACCATCACCGAGCAGGAGTGGATCTGAAGGATTTCACCGCAAAGAAGCTATAACTTTCAAAGAAACAACACTCTGTGTGCTCCGCGCCTCTGTGGCGATGAATTTTTCAGGTTAAACTTTGCGTCCTGGCGTCTTCGCGGTTCAACCATTTTTCAAACTGACATTGAATTTTCCCGGTTTTGCTTGCATAGGTGCCGGACTTTCTTTACTTTTACCTCCAATTGTTTTGGGAATCCGTCGTCGCTCGCCTATGAAAATTCGAAAGCTGCTCCTTCTTCTTTTCTTCTCGTTCTACGCTCTGAGCAACGCGCAAACCCCTCCGCTCCGTTTTCAGCATCTTTCCGTCGATCAAGGACTTTCGCAGAGTTCGGTCACCGGCATCCTGCGCGATCACAGCGGGTTCATGTGGTTCGGCACGCAGGACGGCTTGAATAAGTACGACGGCGTCAAGTTTCAGAGCTACCGCCACTACCCCGACAGCTCAGCCCGGAGCCGCAGTAATTTCATTCATCTGATGTACGAAGACCGCTTCGGGGACATCTGGGTCGGCTCCGAAGGCAACGGGCTGTCGGTTTTCAATCCAGGGAGCGAGCGCTTCTCCTATTTCGATATTCCGACCGGAGAGGCGCCACGCTGGAGCCCGGACCGTGTGCAGGCCATCGACGAAGATGCGGAAGGGAATCTCTGGGCGGTTTCGGGCGCGGGCCTGTGGAAGTTTGACCGCACAAAGCGGATGTTTGTGGACAATTCTTTCCTGAAGGGGAGTAGCGAGTACGGAGAGAAACTATCGTTTCTGATCGACAGCCGGCAACAGTTCTGGCTGGGCTGCGAACGCGGAGGTCCGTTGCGGCTGGAAGGGCGGAGCGGGCTTTTTTATCCGGTGCAGACCGGAATGGGCAAAGCGCCAGCGGTTGCCGGGATCCACGAAGACCGCGGCGGGGACATCTGGTTCGTTCTGGAATCGGGGGAGTTGCTGCGCTTCACCCATGCCAGCGGCAGCTTTGAACGCTACCGGCCAGACGAGACAGAATTCGGCGGCATTACCTGCCTGGCCGAGGACCTTCGCGGGAATATCTGGGCCGGGACACGCTTGCGGGGGCTGCTGCGCTTCGACCGGGCCAGCGCGGTTTTCACGGAGTTTCGCCACGACCCGTACGAGACTGAGAGCCTGAGCAACGACCATATCCTGTCGCTGTTCATCGATGAAAACGACATGATGTGGGTTGGGACCGGGGGCGGCGGCGTCAATCTGCACGCGCCGCTCAAGGAAAAATTCCGGCATTACAAAAACTCCCTGCGAAACCCCGAGGCGCTTGCGGGCGGGATGATCTGGTCGTTGTTCGAAGATTCCCGCAGGCTTTTGTGGATTGGCACGATGAGCGGCGGCCTCAATGTTCTCGACCGTGCCACCGGCGAGTTTACCGTTTACAAACACGAACGCGGCGACCCTTCGAGTATCAGTTCGAATACCATCTTCAGCATTTGCGAAGACCGTGACGGTCACATCTGGGCGGCTACCAGCGCAGCCGGTCTGAACAAGCTCGACTTGCGGTCCGGAACATTTCAGCATTATTCGGGAAATCCGAAGAGCGCCGACGGGCTGCTGAGCAATTCGATCAGGAGCATCATTGCCGGGAGGGAGGGTCACCTCTGGCTGGCGACGCTCGGCGGCGGGTTGCACCGTCTCGACCCTGCGACGGGCGTGTTCGAGCATTACCTACACGATGAACGGGACACGAGTTCGATCGGTGGCAACGTCATCACCGCGCTTATGCAGGACAGCAAAGGCTTCCTGTGGGCGGGCGTGAGACCGGGAGGTGTGGAGCGGTTTGACCCGGTGAAGCGCACGTTCAGGAAGTACCGGCGCCAGCGGGGAGTTGAGCCGTTCGGAGGGGACAACGTCATGGCGTTTGCCGAAGACAGCCGGGGCCGGATTTGGGTGGGAACGTATTATGGCCTGTGGGTAGTTGATCCTGAGACCGCCGGGATGCGGGCATACACCACGCGCGACGGTTTGCCAAACGACGTCGTCTACGGTATTCTCGTCGATGGTCGCGACCGGCTTTGGCTGAGTACCAACAACGGACTTTCCCGCTTCGACGACGACGCTGGCAGGTTTCGAAATTTCGGCATCGAGGACGGGCTGCAGAGCGCGGAGTTTGACGCCGGCGCAGCCTTCAGGAACAAGAGTGGGGAAATGTTCTTCGGAGGCGTCAATGGCTTCAACGTCTTCCATCCGGACAGCATCGTCGACAATCCGCACCCTCCCCAGGTGGCCATCACCGCGA
>CAZTNL010000581.1:0-2650 GCA_964614885.1 uncultured Calditrichaceae bacterium
GCCGGCGGGCATGATCATGAATTCCTGCAAATCGACGTTGTTGTCCGCATGCGCACCGCCGTTCAGGATATTCATCATCGGCACAGGCAGCGTCTTGGCGTTGACGCCGCCAAGGTACTGGTAGAGCGGCAGCCCGAGGTAGTTGGACGCGGCTTTGGCCACGGCCAACGAGACGCCCAGAATAGCGTTCGCGCCCAGATTTGCCTTATTAGGCGTGCCGTCCAGATCGATGAGCAGACTGTCGATATACGTTTGTTCGGTGGCGTCCTCGCCGATGACCTCTTCGGCGATGGTTTCGTTGACATTGTTTACCGCGTTGAGGACGCCCTTGCCCAGATAGCGGCTTTCGTCCTTGTCGCGCAACTCGATCGCCTCGTGCTCGCCGGTGGACGCTCCGGAGGGAACCGCCGCGCGACCCCAGGCGCCGCTGTCCAGAATCACATCGACTTCGACGGTTGGGTTGCCGCGTGAATCCAGAATTTCGCGGCCGGTTACTTCAATAATTGTTGACATGTGTGCTGTCCTTTCACGAATATGGTTACAGAGTATGCCCTCAGCGCAACACCGACGCCTTGATCAGGTTGGTGGTTCCCGCCATGCCGATGGGAACGCCGGCTGTGATGACGACCGTATCGCCGAACTTCAGCAGACCGGACTTCAGCGCTTTGTCCTTCGCTTCTTCAATAATCTCGTCTGACCGCATGTAGCCCTCGGAGAGAATGGCGTGCACGCCCCAGATCAGGCAAAGTTGGCGCACGGTTTTTTCTTCGGGGCTCAGGGCGATGATCGGGTGTGGCGGCCGGTACGAGCTGATCATCCGCGCGGTGCTGCCCGACTGCGTCGGTGTGAGAATAGCCGCGGCTTGCAGGTCCTGCGCCATTTCAAACGCGGCGTGGCTCACGGCTCTTTGTATGGAAATGGCGGGGTCGCCGGTTTCGTGGCGCTGCATGTTGGTCAAATCGCACGACTCGGCGACGCAAATGATGCGCGCCATCGTGCGCACTGCCTCGATCGGGTAGTGGCCGATCGTCGTTTCCTCGGACAACATGACCGCATCGGTGCCGTCGAGCACGGCGTTGGCGACATCGTTGGCTTCGGCGCGTGTAGGCCGCGGGCTGTCCACCATCGACTTCAGCATCTGCGTGGCGGTGATCACTGGCTTGCACGCTTCATTGCAGGCCCGGATGAGTCGTTTTTGCGCCAGAGGCACCTGCTCCAAAGCCGTCTCTACGGCCAGGTCTCCCCGGGCTACCATGATGCCGTCGGCCGTGGCGATGATATCGTCCATGTTGTCGAGCGCTTCGTGTTTCTCGACCTTGGCGATGATCGGCGCGCGGCATTCTTTTTCTTCCATGATTTTCTGAATCATCTCGATGTCCTGCCTGCGGCGCACGAACGACATCGCGACGTAATCGACGTCATGCTCCAGGCCAAAGGCGAGGTCAACTTTATCTTTCTCCGTTAGCGCCTCGACGGAAAGGGAGCGGTCCGGCACGTTGATTCCCTTGTGCGATGAAAGCTCGCCCCCGACGACCACTTCGCAGACGATTTCGGGGCCTTTGATTGCGGTGACTCGGAGCTCAATCGAGCCATCGGCCAGCAGTATTTGATCTCCGGCCTCTACTTCGTCCGGCAAGGCCGCATAATTCATGGAGACCCGGCGCGCGTCGCCGACACATTGCCGCGCCGTCAATACGAACGATTTGCCCTCTTCGAGCACGACCGGCTCCGGGTCGATTTTGTCCACACGAATCTTGGGGCCGGCAAGATCCTGCAGGATGGCTACCGGCATACATTTGTCAGCGCTGACGCGCCGAATCCGCTCGATCGTCTCGCCGTGACTGTCATGCGTGCCATGCGAGAAGTTCAGACGCGCCACATTCATTCCGGCATCGAGCAGTTCGGCCAGCCGGGCTTCGGAGTTGGTGGCCGGGCCAATGGTGCAGACAATTTTTGTTTTTCTCAATTTACAGACTCCTCATATGTTCGCGGCCGCCGGCATGCCGGCCGACGCAGCCTCACTTGCTTTTGTACAACGCTCGTATTTGCAGGAACGTCGCGTCGTACTCGCCGCTCTTGAAGTCGGGAAATGCCCAGGCGTACGGAGTGAACTTGCCTTTCTCGTACCAGAGCGTCGGGTCGGCGTAAATGCCATTGTCCAGATAAATCTTCCGCGCGTTGGCCTTGGCCGATGCCAAAACGACTTTGTTGAAATCCATGTATCCGGGGTCTATGTTAATTTTGCGCGCGCCGGAAACAGCCAGCGTCGCTTCCATCTTATTGGTCAAAAGTTTGATCGCCGCCAGCCTTCCGGGATTGATGAGATCGGCGAAAGCGACGAACCTTCTAGTGATCGGCGAACCCAACTCTGCTCTGTAGTAATCCGAGGCGGTAAATACAAACTCAGGACTCAGAAAGTCGCGCGGGCCAAAGGACCTCTCAAGCTCCACGAGCCCGCGCTCAAAAAATGACGCCTCCGAATAGAGCGCGCCGCAGAACAACTTCACCGGTTTGGGCTGGTCTGGAATCATGGAGATTACGAACCCAAGAAATTCAAAACCACTATGCTCTTCGAGGCCTTCGTGGTAGAAAATAAGATGTTGAGAACCATCTGTTGCAGTGTTTGTGATACTACAGTTTGTTTTCCGCG
>CAZTNL010000582.1:0-2648 GCA_964614885.1 uncultured Calditrichaceae bacterium
GAGCAGCGGACTCATAATCCGTAGGTCCGGGGTTCGAGTCCCTGAGGGCCCACTAGTTTTATTGAAGCCAGCCATTTGAACCAGTGGTTGGCTTTTTTGTCCGCCCATAAACTTTATCGCGCGGAGCCATTTCTCATGACGAAATCAACCCTCATTGCCCCGTCCATTCTCTCGGCTGATTTTGGCTGTCTCGCGGAGGATGTGAAAAAAGTCGAGGCCGGTGGCGCCGATTTGTTGCATGTCGATGTGATGGACGGCCACTTCGTGCCCAACATCACCATTGGCCCGGTCGTGGTTGCCGCTCTGCGGCCGCAAACCAAGATGCTGCTGGACGTTCATCTGATGATCGAAAACCCCGAGCGCTTCGTCGATGCGTTCGCGGAGGCGGGAGCCGACTACCTGACGGTGCACGTCGAGGCGTGCGCGCACTTGCACCGGGTCTTGCAGGCGATTCGCGCCGCGGGCATGCGGCCGGGCGTGGCTCTCAATCCGCATTCTCCGCTTTCCAGCATCGAAGAGATTCTGCCCGATCTCGACTTGATTTTGATCATGTCGGTGAATCCCGGGTTCGGCGGGCAGGAATTCATTCCGCGAACGCTGGACAAACTGCGCGGGACTCGGGAGTTGCTGAAATCGCGCGGCGTATCTCATGCGCAGGTGGAGGTCGACGGAGGCGTGAAGTTGGATAATGCGCGGGAAATTGCCGCGGCCGGGGCGGATATTTTGGTTTCAGGTTCCGGTATCTTTGGCGCTGAGGATGTGAGCGAAAGAGTCCGCGAATTCAAGCGTGTGACCGCCACGCCGAAATGAGCATGCTGTTCAGCGGAGAGATTCCGCTGGTTTTCCCAACGGCCGCGGTGTGAGCGCTGGCCCAGCTCGGGGTCGGAAGTTCCAGTCGGTCCAGTGCAGGAGGGCTCGCCGCGTCTCTTCCAGTTCCGTCTCCAGGCGGGGCGCAGGCGCCTGCAGAATCGTGTCGAGCAGCATTTTCAGCCGGCCGTTGCGCAGAGCCGCTTCGAAATAGGGCGCATAGGTGCGCCAGACAAAGCCTTCGGCCTTGATTGCGGTGGGCATCTCAGCCAGGACTTCAAACAAAATCGTCAGCTCGCGGTGCAGTCTGGCGTTCCGGCTTTCATCGCCGCCCTCCGGGCGCATTTGCCGTTTAAAAGCCAGCCCAATGCCGACCAGACTAAAATCTCTGTCGCCGGCTGTGGCAGATTCTTCCCGCTGCATGTCCGGATTATCCGGCGTGAAAGCGGAATCCGTTTGCCCGAGCAGAAGCTCCGCCAGCCGCTCCCGCGCGGCAGAGGCTCTGGGTGCATTTGGACGCAAAGTCAGGAAACGGCAGAGCGCCAGGGTTTCCGGGATTTTCTGTTTCCTGCGCGCGAAACTGGCCGCGAGCCGCCAGTGTCCCCCGGCCCAATTCGGGTCGAGGCGCGCCTGCTGCTCCAGGCAGAGAAGCGCGTTGGCCGGATCACCGATGCGGGCGTAGACTTCGCTGCCGCGCAGAAGAATCCGGTCGGACGTCGGGCCGGGCTGTTCCCACAAACGCGACGCTGTGTTCTCCATCCCTGCCTGCGCGGAACCGGCGAAGTACGCAACCAGGATTCCTATGACGAGTTTTTGCAGCATGACTAAAACGTGATTTGTTAGAAGAGATAAAAAAGAAGCCCCCGACCCGTTTGGCCGAAGGCTTCCAGGGGGAGTAAGGTCCAAATTCTTATCTGCAAATTGAGGCAGGCAGCACGTCTTTTAGCTCGACGTGCTTGTGTGAATATGAATTGTACGCTTTGACGAGCTCCTCCAGCATCGACTTGTACTCTCCGATTTCCTCCTTCCGGGCCCCGGATTCGCATTTCTTCCGGGCTTCAACAATGGTCGCTCCAATTTTTTCGAAATAGTAGTTCTCCATGGAAGTCTTGATGAGCTCGTTGACCGAGCGGTCGATATCCTTGCGCACCAGGTTCTTGAATGGGTTGCCGGATTCCATCGACTCCGCCCCGTCCGACTTTTTCAATGATTTAACGGCGTGAAACTGGTTAAGATGGTTGATGAGCTTGAAATCGACGCCGGCATAGTCCAGGGTCGCCGTGCTGAATTTCGGGTTCTTTTCTTCGCAGGCGACGTTTTCGCTGATGTAGCGTTCCACCAGCTCCTTTTCTCCGTCGTTGATTTTCCTGTGCGAGCAGTACCGCATCGTGTTGGCGCCGTGACTGTACTGCACCTGGATCATCAAGTCTGATTTGGAAAAGTAGAAAAGCTCTTTCATCTTGTTCGCTCCGCTTTGGATTTCGTGTCGCGTATTTGTGACAGCACAGTAACAAAGTACATGCCAGCGCAAATTCCACATTTTGTCAAATGCACGGAACGCGTCTAGTTCTTTAAAATATTGATCTTAGTGGCGACGCGATCACAGGCGCAGGTTCGACATTCTTGTAGAACCGGGTGTCCACGGTCAGTGCAGAGAAATTCGGGTGAGACAGTTTTCGGCGCCACGGAGGCGAGGGAGGTGAATTACAAATGACGAATTACAAATGTCGAATCACTGCAGGGACTCACAAGATTGGGGGCGTAATGACGAACTCAATAACCTGAAAAGCTCGAAACCACGAAGATCACGAAAGACACGAAGAAAAGAGAAAAGGCTCGGC
>CAZTNL010000583.1:0-2645 GCA_964614885.1 uncultured Calditrichaceae bacterium
GGTAGAGCACGTGAATCGGGATGCCATTCCACTCGCTGCGTTCGTACAGGAAATCCGGGCAGGCCGACCAGGCGAAATCGTGCACATTCTCGGCGTGAAAGGTTGCCGAGCGCATTTGCCCGCCGCTGGCTTTCTCGCGTAAACGCGCTTTCATCTGCTTGCGCTGCTCCGGCCACTCCCGGTCCGATATCGAGGTGTCGACTTCGACCCATTTCCAGCCGGGGTCTCCCTTTACCATTTCGCCTGTGGCGCCGATAACATACTCGAACGGCGTCCGGATGGTGACGTCGAAGGCGCCAAACTCGCCATAGAATTCACCGATGAAATGGAAGGGCCGTGCGTTCCAGCCGTTTTCATCGTAGACACACATTTTCGGGTACCACTGCGTCATGTCGTACTGGAAGCCGCGGTAGCCGCCGCGGCGGCGATGCTGTCGCACCTTGTTGCGGAAGGACAGTTGCAGGGTCAGCCGGCCGCCGGGAGGCAGGGGACGCGGCAGATTTGCTTCGAGAATGGTGTCGCGCACGAGAAAGTCTATCTTCTGCAGGCCGTCCTGCCCGGAAGCGGGATAGCCCACGGCGAACGACTCGATGTCGAGGCGGCCGCCCTCGGCCGGAGAAGAGATGATTTTCTGGAAATAGCGACGCGCCTCCTGAATATAGATCGAGTGCTTGTCCTTGTAGGCGTTCGGGTAGACGTGCATGAAAATCTGGCGCAGGGTGTCGGGCGAGTTGTTGGTGTAGTCGATGGTTTCTTCGCCGATAACGCTGTGCTCCACCGGCAGCAGGGTGACGTCCATCTTATAGTGAATGAATTGCTGCCAGTAGGGTTGTTGAGCACGCGCGGAATTATCGGGGAATAGGACAAGCAGAAGGGTCGTTAGTAGAGCGAGTATCACGTGCAATCTCCGCAATGAATAGGTGAAGTAGTTAAGGCGCCGTAACTTAAGGACTTTTGATTTGGCAGTCAAGCGGAAGCGTGGCCACGCCGGGAGGAGCGGCCTGATTCGTCCAATTTCATCGTGTCGTATCGCACGTAACGGGGAGTTCGCTATCGACGAAAAAGTGCGAAATGGGGACCGCGCCCTGCTACGGGCATTTTTCGGCCCGCGTGCCACAGACGACGGATGAATGTGCAAAAGTTGTTGAAATGAAACAGGTTAGGTTGAGCGTGTTACACGGTGGAAATAAACGAGGCTTTCCGTTACATCATTGATTCAATTTTTTCGCTGCCAGCGAATTCAAAGTTTTTGGGTTGTAAAAGAGCTTTTCTTTCATTAGATTAGGCCGTTTTGGAACTTTAAGACTGTGCGGAAAAATCAGCAGCCAGGGATTTGAAATAACGCCGATATGCAACGGCGCGCCAATCAAACGTGTGAGGTAAACATGAGCAGCAAAAAGGATTCCGAGTCGAGCCCGAAATATAGAGGAAAACGCGTCACAACGAACGGCAACCAGCTCGTTGCCAATACCGAGGCGCTCGTCGCTGAGGCGGGAGTTTTCTACCCGATCACCCCATCGACGGAAATGGGGGAGAACTACCAGCTTTCTTTCGCCAAAGGCCAGTTGACGGCGTTTGGTGAGTCCCTGGTGGCCATCGAGGCCGAGGGAGAACATGCGGCTCAGGGCGGGGCCATCGCCATGTCGGTAACCGGCAAGAGGACGGTGAATTTTACCTCAGGCCAGGGCCTGGTGTACGGCTGCGAGCAGTACTACCATGCGCCGGGCAAGTTGAGCACGATGGTGCTGGAAGTGGGGGCGCGCGCGCTTACCAAGCATGCGCTGAACGTCCACTGCGGCCACGACGATGTCTACGCCGTGTTGGACACCGGCTGGACGATCCTCTTTGCCAAAGACGCCCAGCAGGCTGCCGACCAGTCGCTCATCCTGCGCAGAGTGAACGAGTTGAGCCTCAATCCAGGGATCAACGCGCAGGACGGCTTCCTGACCACGCATCTCGAGCGAACCTTTCTCAAGCCGGAGCCGGGCTTGATTCGCGAATTTCTCGGCGCCAAAGACGATATTATCGACACCCCGACCGAAGCGCAACGCCTTCTTTTCGGTCCGAAGAGACGGCGCGTGCCGGCGATGATCGATTTGAAGAATCCTGCCCTGCTCGGCCCGGTGCAGAATCAGGAGCACTACATGAACGGTGTGGCTGCGCGCCGCAACAATTTTTCAGAGAACATTTTGCCGTTCCTCGAACAGTCCTATGAAGAGTTCGGCAAGCTTACCGGCCGTACCTATGGCTTAATTTCCGAATACAACTGCGAGAAAGCCGATACGGTCTTTGTCGCGCTCGGCTGCGCCGCGGAAAACATGGAAGCGGTCAGCGACTACCTGAAAGAGACGCGACAGGAGGAAGTGGGGGTCGTGCACGTCAACGTGCTGCGGCCGTTCCCGGAAAAGGCGATCGTACAGGCGCTGAAGGGAAAGAAGCGCGTCATTATTCTGGAGAGAACCGACGAGTCGCTGGCCGGCGACAACCCGTTGACCCGGGACGTCAAAGTGGCGCTCAGCAAGGCAGCGAGCAATTTCCGCAAGAACAATTATGAGGGCATCGGCAGCCTCGATCCGGTTACCGAAATGCCAGACATCATCTCCGGTGTCTACGGCCTCGGCTCACGCGATTTCCGGCCGGAGGGC
>CAZTNL010000584.1:0-2640 GCA_964614885.1 uncultured Calditrichaceae bacterium
GCAAAAGGTTAACGGGAAGATAGGCAGACGATTGCGAGAAAGTCAAGCAAAAACAGCGGGCGGGCACAACGGGGGAGGCGCGCTTTCTCGCGTCTGAGCGGGGTCCTTTGTGATCGATGCGGAGGGAAAGAAGCTGCTTTTTCGCGCGGAGCGCGTTTAGCCGAACCCTTGCGAAGGTTTCAAACCTTCGCAAGGGTTCTGTGTTTTTTCGCTAGCCTGAACACCGTCCCTGACTTCCAGGAAAAGGGTGTACAGGCTTTCGCCTGCTCATTTTTCCGTTCAAGCGCCGCCCGCCGTTTTTTCGCGGGTGGTATCGAAGCGCTTGCTTCTTTGTGATAGTTGCGGAGATAAACGAAGTGGTCTCCGCCACCCAAATTCTTTGTTTCGCCGGGGGAATAAGCGCAACGCTTACTCTTCCGCTTTCCGTGACTTGCGCTATGCGTTGCCCACTCAGATCGACATAGAGCCAACAAATATTTGCATGATTTCAAAGAATTCTTATCTTCCGGTATGCAGGAAATTATTTATGGCCGCAATCCGGTAACCGAAATGCTGCGGGCTTCGGCAAAGGATGTAGAGCGCGTGGTGCTGCTCGCGGGTGTCAGAGACGGCCGTCTGCTTGAAATATCGAGTCTTGCCCAAAAGCAAGGCATCGCGCTCGAAGCCCGAAAAAAATTTGAGCTGGACCGGCTGGTGGGACACGGCAAACACCAGGGGGTGGCCGCGGTCATCCGTTTGCCCGGCTATGTCGACGTCGGGCAGCTCCTGCGGACCGCAGCGGCGCGCAACGAGCCCGCCCTGCTGGCGATTCTAGATGGCATCGAGGACCCGCACAATCTTGGCGCGATTCTCCGCTCAGCGGATGGCGCGGGACTGCACGGCGTGGTCATTCCGAAGAAGCGCGCTGTCGGCTTGACGGCGACGGTGGCCAAGACCTCAGCCGGCGCCATGGCGCACATGAAGATGGCGCAGGTTACAAACCTCAGCCGCGCCATGGACATGCTAAAAGAGGAGGGAGTCTGGTTTGTCGGAGCAGACCAGGAGGCGCGCCAGGATTACACCGAAGCCGACCTGGGCGGCCCGCTCGGGATTGTGGTCGGCGCCGAGGGTAAAGGCCTGCGTCGCCTGGTGAAAGAGAAATGTGATTTTCTGGTCAGAATTCCGATGTTCGGTAAGATCAACTCGTTGAATGCTTCGGTGGCGGCGGCGCTGTTGTTTTTCGAGGCGAGGAGGCAACGGAGAACCTATCCTGAAAAAACCAAGAACCGAAAAGGCGCGGATGAATATCAGCAAAAAAGAGATCAGCCGAATCCTGAATGAAATCAGCGCCCTGCTGGAGATCAAAGGCGAAAATCCGTTCAAGAGCCGCGCCTACATGATGGGGGCGCGGACCATTCTGGCCCAAAGCGTCGACCTTGAACAGCTCGTGGCCTCGGGCGAAGTGAGCAAACTCAAGGGCATTGGGCCGGCGCTGGCGGAGAAAATTACCACACTGGTGACGACCGGCGGACTGGACTACTACGACGAGTTGAAAGCGTCCGTGCCGCAAGGGCTGGTGGAGATGACGGCCATTCCCGGTTTTGGACCGAAGAAAGTCAGGAAGGTGCACGAGGCGCTCGGAATCGAGAGCGTGAGCGAGCTGGAATACGCCTGCCGCGAAAACCGGCTGGTCGATTTGGAGGGATTTGGCGCGAAGACGCAGGAGAAGATCCTGCAGGGCATCGAGTTTCTGAAAAAATACCGGGACCGCCATCTTTTCCACCGCGCGGAAGCGGCAGCCGCCACTTTGTTAGAAAGCCTGCAAAACCACCCCAGGGTCATTCGCGCCGGAATTGCCGGAAGCCTGCGCCGGAAAAAAGAGACCATCAAAGACATCGACATCGTCGCCAGCGTGGCGGCGGAAAATGTCGACGAAGTCATGCGCTTTTTTGTTTCGCAGCCGGGCGTCGAAACTGTGACCGGCCAGGGCGCGACAAAATCCAGCGTCGTTCTGGAACACGGCATGAGCGCGGATCTGCGGCTGATGCCCGACGAAAAGTTTCCCTACATTTTACACCACTTCACCGGCTCCGCCGAGCATAACACAGCTCTGCGCGGGCTGGCGAAAAAGCGCGGCATGAAAGTGAGCGAGCACGGCCTCTTTCGCGGCGAGGATGAGCTCATTGCCTGCCACGACGAGACCGATCTTTTCGCCGCGCTCGGGCTCGCCTACATTCCACCGGAGCTGCGCGAAGATCAGGGCGAGATCGAAGCGGCCGCGGGCGTCGGCCACGGCCAGGAGCCCGCCGGTCTCGACGTCGCGCGCGGCAGCCCAGGCCAGGGGCAGCCCCGTGGCGGCGTCCACCACCTGGACCTCCACGGGCCGGGCGGCCACGAGCAGCAGCCCGAGGGCAATGACGAGGCCGGCGCGGATCATGCCCGCGAGGGTAGCGCGTGGCGCCGCCAGGGGGAAGTCACCTGCTCTCGAAGGACTCCACGAAGCGCTGGAGGTCCTTGATCCGGGTCCAGACCACCCCGCGCAGCACCCCGGGGTCGAGGCGGCGCAGGGACTCTACGGGCAGGTCGTGGTAGCGCACCAGGCCCGCCAGGCGGGCCGGGTTGCGCTGGACCATCCAGCGCACCGCCTCCTCGTCCAGCCCG
>CAZTNL010000585.1:0-2639 GCA_964614885.1 uncultured Calditrichaceae bacterium
GGGTGGTAGGAGTGAGAGCGTCCCCGACACGGCGCTATACCGATCACACTGTGCCGGCGGGACGCGCTCGCCGCCGGCTCGCGCATCCGCGAAGGGTTGAGCGCGGCGGTCAAAAACTCCATCGTCGCCTTTGCGCTCGGGTTTCTCAATCATCCGGAAAACAGCGAGCTGCGCCGCCTGCTGGCCGAGGAACAGCTTTCCGACAAGCAGATCTACCACGCTTTGCTGCGGCTCATCTACCGGCTGCTCTTCCTGCTCGTTATCGAGGCGCGCGACCTGATTTTCTCGAAGGAGACGCCGGCGGAGAAGCGCAACATCTACTACGACTTTTACAGCGTCGGGCGGCTGCGCGACCTGAGCGAGAAACGCTACCTCGCCGACGCCAGATACAGCGACCTCTGGCTGGCGCTCAAGCAGACCTTCCGCTTGTTTGAAAGCGAACATGCAGGCAAGCCGCTCGCCGTGAAGCCCCTGGCTGGCGATCTGTTTGGCGCTGACGCCATCGGCGCGCTCAACCGCTGCCAGCTCGATAACAAGGTGCTGCTCGGCTGCCTCAAGAACCTGAGCATTTTCACCAGCAAAAACACGGGCCAGCTCATGCGGGTGAACTACGCCGCCCTGAGCGTGGAAGAGTTTGGCTCGGTCTACGAAGGCCTGCTGGAGTTCGAGCCGGTCGCCAGCAGGAGCAACGGCCGCTGGCGCTTCGACCTGCGCAAAGGCTCGGAGCGCTCGGCAAGCGGCTCGCACTACACGCCGGACGAGCTGGTGCAGCCGCTGATCAAACATTCGCTCGACCACATTATTGACGAAAAACTCAAAGAAGCGGACAAAGAGCAAGCCCTGCTCGCCATCAAAGTCTGCGACGTGGCGTGTGGCAGCGGTCACATTCTGCTCAACGCCGCCCGCCGCATTGCCACGGAGCTGGCGCGGGTTCGCACCGGCGAAGACCAGCCTTCGCCCCTGGCCATGCGGCAAGCGCTGCGCGATGTCGTGCGGCGCTGCATCTACGGGGTGGACAAGAACCCGCTGGCGGTGGAGCTGTGCAAGGTCGCGCTCTGGCTGGAAGCGCACAATCCCGGCGAGCCCCTGCACTTTCTCGACCACCACATCAAATGCGGTGACGCCATCGTCGGCCTGGCGCACCGTGCGGAGCTGGAGCGCGGCATCGCCGACGAAGCCTTCAAGACCCTGCCCGGCGACGACAAAGAGGTGGCCGCCGCCTTCCGCAAACGCAACCGCCAGGAACGCCTGCACTGGGAAGAGGGACAGGGGGCTACGCAACTGACCGCCGACTTCGGCGAAACCAGATCCGAGGATTTGCGCGAGCTCGCCGACGAAGCCCGCCGGCTCACGGAGCTGCCGGAGGCGACGCCGGCGCAGGTGACGGCCAAACAGGCCGCTTACGAAAAGCTGCAAAGCAAAGCCAACCGCTGGCGACTCTGGACCCTGGCCAACCTGCGGACCGCGCAGTTCTTCATTCCGAAAACCCTGGCAGGCAAAGACAACCTGGTGACCGACGCCGACTACCGCGAGACCCTGGCCGGCCACCGTTCGCACCAGAGCCGGGCGGCCGCATTCGCCAACAGCGTCGCCACGCAGCGGCGGTTCTTTCACTGGTTTCTGGAGTTTCCGGAAGTGTTCGAGCGGGGCGGGTTTGATTGTATTTTGGGGAATCCGCCGTTTTTGGGAGGACAAAAACTGACCGGGACATTTGGCTATCCCTACACCGAGTGGCTCAAATCTGAGTTTGCGCCTATTGGGTCGTGTGATTTGGTGACCTACTTCTACCGCCGTATTTTTACACTCATTCGGCAGGGCGGCTTTCAGTCGCTCATCGCCACCAATACCATCGCACAGGGAAATGCCCGTGAAGGCGGGCTGGCGATCATCTTGCGGCAAGGCGGCTGCATTAACCACGCGGTGCGATCCATGAGATGGCCCGGCCTGGCGGCGGTGGAAGTAGCGCTCGTCACCATTTACAACGGTGACTGGGGCGGACGCTTCGTGCTCGACCGCAAAGACGTCGCGCAGATCACCTCCTTTCTGGACGACACGGAACCGCTGGGCGAACCGCACCGGTTGCGCGCCAACGCTGACAAGAGTTTTCAGGGTTCCATCGTGCTCGGCAAGGGCTTTATCCTAAAACCGGATGAAGCGCAGCGCCTGATCGCGCGCAATCCCAAGAACAAAGATGTGCTCTTTCCCTATCTGAACGGCGCAGACCTGAACAGCCGTCCGGACCAGAGTCCTAGCCGCTGGGTGATCAATTTCCAGGATAGGGATGAAGACTTTTGCCGCAAAAACTATCCGGAGTGCTTTGAGATTGTGGAGCGGGTGGTGAAGCCGTTTCGGATGCCAAATAACAGAAAAGCCTACCGTGTTTATTGGTGGCAGTACGGAGAGAAAAGACCCGAACTCTACCGCACCATTGCGCCGCTGGAGCGGGTTTTGGTGATCAACCGGCATACAAAGTACGTAAGCTTTTCGTTCGAACCAATAGGATTTACATACTCCGATGCCACTGTTGTGATTGCTTCTGCAGATTATGCTATGTTCGCGATTGTAAATTCGACACTTCATGAGAGCTGGGCATGGAAAGCAGGTTCCATAATTGGGGCGAGTACGTTTCTATACACACC
>CAZTNL010000586.1:0-2637 GCA_964614885.1 uncultured Calditrichaceae bacterium
GGAAATGGCGACGAAAATCATTCCCTTCGGGTTCAGCATGCCGGCGACGACGGAAAGAATGCCACCGGAGAAATAGGGAATCAGGGCCAGTCTTATGGCGAGCTTGAATTGTTCGGGTGGCCGGCCGCCGACGAACCTGCCGAATTCGATGATGGAAATGTAGACAAAGGTCATGTACGAAGCGCCGCCAAGAAGCGTCAGGCCGATATGCCACGCCCATGGGTGAGGAAAATCGCTTACGAATGCGGCCCAATCTCCAATATTGGCGATGCCCGAAAACAAGAAATAGCCGCCGGCGGTCAACAAATTCACGGTCATGAACAACCAGAAAAAATAACGTGAGGTCGGCGACATCTTTGCTCTAACCCGCAACACCAGCAGACCCAGGAAGCCCGCAAACAGATTGACCAGCGTTCCCGCGGCTTTGATCAGCTTAATGCTCCAGCGGCCAAGGCCGTCGGTATTGCTTTCAAAATACACCGTAGTTACTGAAGTCGGATCGCCACCAACCAGCAGACAAGCGCCGCCGTGGCCAACGGCTTCATGCAGAAAACTTGCAAGCGCGTAAACTACCACGGCCATGGCGATGACGGTAGGCAGAGCGACATCATTTTTTACATCTCCGGGCTGAAGAGTCATCTGAGCGCCTTTTTTTTGCCATGAGTGAAACATCCGCGCTGGCGCTTCCGGTCATTCGACGCTGAGCGTCTTGCGTAGCATTTCCACGCTGAGCGTGGCAACGAGAAACGCTCCCGCCATATCCGCGACCTCTGAAAGGCCAGTTGGCTCTCTCACCGGGCGGGGCCCTGCGTTGGTTGCGCCGCCCGGGTCAGCGCCCGGAAGTCGCTGCCCGTCGGGTTCTGAAAGACGCGCAGATCAAATTCCGGCGCCACGGCGAGAATGTGGTCGAAAATGTCCGCCTGGACCGCTTCATAATTCACCCAGGCTTTGTCCTTGCAGAAAACGTAAATCTCAATGGGCAGGCCATGCTCGCTAGGCGGAAGTTGCCGGATGAGAAAAGTCATGTCCAGGTTGATCATCGGGTGGTTGCGCAGGTAGGCCTGCACATAAGCCCGAAACGTGCCGATGTTGGTCATGCGCCGGCCGTTGGCGAGACTGGTGTGGTCAACTTTGATTGCTTTGTTGAACGCCTCCAGCTCCCTTTTCTTTTTCTCGATGTACTCGGAGATGTACTGAATCTTTTCAAATCGCGCCAGCATCTCTTCGTCGCAGAACCGGATGCTGTTCATATCGATGTTCACCGCGCGCTTGATGCGCCGGCCGCCGGACTGCTCCATGCCGCGCCAATTCTTGAACGATTCGCTGATCAGCGCGTAGGTCGGAATCGTGGTGACCGTCTTGTCAAAGTTCTGCACCTTGACCGTGGTGAGCGTCACCTCCAGCACATCGCCGTCAGCGCCGTATTTCGGCATTGAAATCCAGTCGCCGTGCGCCACCATTTTGTTTGCGGTGAGTTGAATGCCCGCCACGAAGCCGAGAACCGCGTCCTTGAAGATCAGCATCAGCACCGCGGTCAGCGCGCCGAGACCGCTGAGCAGGTAGACCGGCGTTTTGTTTAGAATAATGGAAATAATGAAGATGCCGGATAGAAAGTAAAGCGCCAGCTTCACGATCTGGACAAACCCCTTAATGGGAATCTGTTTGGAGATTTCGAAGGTGCGGTAAATATCCACCACCGCGTTCAGGAAAGCATCCAGCGCCAGCACCAGCACGACGATCATGTAAATCTGCGTGGCGCTTCTGGCGAAAGCGATCGTCGGGCCAAGGCCCGCGAGCGCCAACGGCGTAAGCGCGTAAATGACCAGCGCCGGGGCGAGATGCGCCAGCCGGTTCAGGACTCTCCGGCGCAGAAAAGCGTCGTCCCATGTTGTTTTGGATTTGGAGATGATAAAGCTGAGCGCGGACAGAATATAGCGTTTCGCCACGAGGTTCGCGACAACGCTCAAAATCAGCACACCGACAAAAGCGCCGCCGCGCGCGAGATACAAGGCGAAGCTTGCGTCGATTCCTTGGCTTACCAACCAGTTTTGCAATAATTCCAGCATGAGACCCTCGCTAACTCAATCATATCATTTTTCTCATTCCCACGCTCCGCGCGTGGGAATGCTGCTTTGCGGTTGTGGCAAGCGCCGCTTCGCGCCGGCGTAGCAGGCTCCGGGACTGTCTCAAAAGCCCTGAAGGGCTTGTTTCGGGGATTGCGACGCTCTTGGTCCCCGCCCTGAAGGGCGGAGCTATTTAAAGAACATATCAATAGCCCCGCGCTTCAGCGCGGGAGTGAACGAACGCACAAAACCGAATCATGGGGCTTCAGCCCCTTGCGGCTGCGAGCTACGGGCATTTCCCGAGTTCAGGCGCATCCTTTGACGCTGAGCGTCCTAAGCAGCATTTCCACGCGGAGCGTGGAAACGAGAAACTCCCAGGCTCACTCTCGCTCCCACGCTCCCGCGTGGGAGCACCTGCGCCCCCGGACGCTCCGCGTCGAAACAAGAAGACAGGTGGAAAAATCAGGCGAAGTCCCTGTCCACGACACTCTGGATTTTAGCGCGTTTCAGCTTCCTGCTGCCAAGATTCTCCCACACCATCAGCGGATTCTGGCTCAGGTTGAAAATCGCATCG
>CAZTNL010000587.1:0-2631 GCA_964614885.1 uncultured Calditrichaceae bacterium
TTTCGTAATGGCTGCGGGCCGCCTTTTGTTTGACCGTCGCCAGCCGGGCGCGAACGTTGATGGTTTCGACAACAACGCCGTACTCGCGCATACGACCGAGCAATTGATCGAGGTGGCGATAAACATCAACCGCCTCGTCCCAGTTCTCGGCCTTTTCAAGCTTCCTCCCGCGCGCCAGAAGCTCATCGTATGCCCTGGGGGCGACTTTCCTGAGATGAACCCTGGCGTCTTTAAAATTTGGATTTTTGCGCAGCGCCTGCAGGTCAGCCTCCACAGCCTCGACGTACAGCCCGGAAGCTTCATACTCTCGCGCCTGTTCCAGCGCCTTCTTCGACGCGGAGCAACCGGCCAGAACCAGGGCAAGTAGCAGCAACAGTACAAATGGTTTGATTCGCATGATTGTCATTTCAGTTAAAAAGAAGCAGCCACGGATTCAAGGATAAAATGAGCATAAAACACAATTGGTTCCAGAACCCTATTTTTACCACGAAGGCCTCGAAGATCACGAAGGGATTTGATAAAGGCGCCTCGCCAAGCTAAATTTTTGTTTTTTTATTTCGTGCGATTCGTGGTTTTTGAGTTTTTCAGGTTAGTTAGTGTCTGACCGAAAACTACCTGTGCCGCTTCATGTCATTCAGGAGGAATCTTGTTAGATATGTAGTAAAGTGCTGTTTATTAACAAGATTCTTGCAGAATGACATACCTCACGGTTTTGGTTGTTGAGTCTATAAACGAGTTTTCGGCCAAGCACTAGTTAGAATCCGCGTGAATCCGTGGCTAATAACGTGACATTCGCCTATGAAACCGCCCAATGCGCGGCTACTTCAGCAGCAACCCCTTGCGGACCTGCACCCTCGCGCCCGATGTGAGTTTGTAAACGTACAGCCCCGAGCTCAACCCGGAGGCATCCCAAACGATCTCGTGCCGGCCGCTTTCCTGCGCTTTGTCCAGCAGGGTCGAAACGAGCTGGCCCCGCAAGTTGTACACCTCCAGGCGCACGTGGCCCGACTTCGGCAATTCGTAGACGAGGGTCGTGGACGGATTGAACGGATTCGGGTAATTCTGCCGCAAAGTGAATTGGTCGGGAACGGACGGCCCTGGACCGGCAACTCCGGTAACAAATTCGCCGAAGGACATATCCTTGAATTGCCAGTTCACATGTAGCGGCCACTGGTCGTCGAAGCGCGGACTTTTGACCCCGGCCAGGCTGATAAACCCGCTCTGGCCCGGAGGCACGACGTTTTCGTCGATGATTCCGCTCGCGGTGAATTCGATCGCCTGCTGGTAGGTGCCGTGGTCGCTGATCTGGCGGGGAATATCCTTCAGGTTATCGTAGGTAAAGGAATCGATGGGGCGCACGAAAGCGTCGATGGCGCCGACGCGGGTGGTCAGCGATGTGATGCCAGCCCAGGGAATGTTGTCGCCGTTGTTCCACCAGCTCACCGGCTTGTTGTTCCAGTTGACAAAATAATCCTGCTGGGTGTCGTCGGCGCTCGGGAGTTGGTCGAAGGGAATGAAGCCGCCCCATTCTTCGGTGCCGTCGCCGTTGTGCGGCAGGCGCGGATCGACGCCATCGCTGCGATCCTGGTATTTTCCGACGTGCCAGTATTTCACCCTTTGTTCCCGGCTTGCGTAGAACAGATTGAACGACATCGGGTTCAGTGCGGCCGCGGCTTCGAATTCCTGCAGGTTTTGGGCTCTGGCGAGGCCGAGGGCGAAGTTGATCATATCGAGTTCCTGCTTCCAGAACGTCATCTTCAGAGAAAATGCCTGCTTTTGCGGCAGGTCGTCGAGAAAGACCGGCCCGTGCACCGTTCGGTAGTGGGTAAAAAGCAGGCCCGCGGGAACGCCGACAACCTGAATGGTATCCTGGATCACTTCGAAATCGCGCATCTGGCCATCGAAGAGATACCGGCCGAAAGTGGTGTCTTCTGTCGTTTCGACATAGACGTCGCTGTTGTCGCTGACGCCGCTGGTCATGCTCCAGGCGCTGTTTTCTGAGTGGCCGATAATGACAAACGGCACGCCGGCAATGGTCATGCCGCCGACGTGGAAGGAGGCGCAGGAGAGCTCGACTTCATGCGTCAAAGACGCAGCGTCCTGCTTCGGCGGTCCCATTTGCGGCGCGCCTAGCAGCATGACATTGCCGCTGCTGGATTTTGCCGAAGACACCAGCGTGGCGAAGCTGCCGAACTTTTCGGCGATCCCCAGCGCCTGCGACCGCTGGTGCAGCGTTTGCCGCCTTTCGGCATAGGCGGCTATCACGTTTGGCCGCACGCGGATTCCTGAGTAGTGCCATTTTTGTGGCTGGCCGGCGCTGCCGCCCTGTATGGTCGTGGGCGCGGACGGGTCGTTGATCGGGCGATTTTCATCGAGCCACTGCTGGCCATTTTGCTGCAGTTCGTTGAGCCGGTCGAGTTCATCGCCGCCCGCCTGGCCGAACCTGCGGATGAGGAATTGCATCACTGCGACCGACTTGTAGACAGTCCACCGCGGCATCTCACGATTTTTGAATTCGAGCGGCTTGTACTTGTCCGGATTGGCCGCCATCGAATCCAGATAGGTGTTGACGCCGGCGGTGTATGCGGTGAGCATATCCTGCAGCTCCGCGGGAAGCGCGTCGAAAATCTG
>CAZTNL010000588.1:0-2620 GCA_964614885.1 uncultured Calditrichaceae bacterium
CCGAATTTCTTCCTGGTGACCTCACCCGCCAGGTAGGGATCAAGCAGCGTGCGCCAGGTTTTCCCGTCTTCCGTAACCTGCGTTCCCGTGAGGGTTCCCGCTTCCTGGCTGGTGCGCGCATAGCTGTAACCACCGGAAGATTCCACTTGCAAGGCCCGTCCGCCAAAACCACGCGTCTGCTGGCCGGCAAAAAATTCAAGAGAATCCGTAGGAAACGCCGGCGCCCAGGTAAAACCACTGTCGGCCGACATGAATACCGATTGCGGCGCGCCCACGGCAGCCAGCACGATGTCATGCACATCGTCGTAAGCGAAATCGAACACAGTGCCGCCGTACAATCCAAGATTGGAGCGACCATCTGCGGTCGCGGACGGAGGCGGCGGAGGCGGCGTTCCACCATGGCCGCCCATTCCCAACATCACCATTCCCGGACGAACCATGCCCGAGGAATCCGGAAAGGGAATTACTAAATTATGAATCGTTAGAGAAAGCGACTTCGCTTGCACCAAAATGTTAGCATCGGGAGGCGCGGAGGCTTGCACCTTTCCGGAAAAGCTCGCCAGAACAAGAGGCTTCCCACCGTCGTAAGAAAGAACCTCTCCAGCAGGCGCAGCCAGGTCAAACGTCATCGAGTCGCCGGCAGCGTTGGTCGTCAAAGCCCAGCCGTTGAGTTCGGTCGCGACCACCTGGCCGACGCCATCCCAATCCAAAAGCGGCGGAACCGCTGTCGCCACAACATGGATACGGCTGAGTTCGGAGTCCGCTGGGATGCTATCGAGCGCGGCAAATTCGAGAACAAAGGCAGAATCTGGCTTTGATTTTGTATCCAAAAATGCAAAAACCCCGCCTTCGTTCCCACCTCCGGGCGGAGGAGGTGGCGGCGTGCCGGTCATGATCGTGGTCGGGAAAAATTCCGAGTCCGGAAAGGCCACCCGAACGCCCTTGCTGACCAGAGATACATCCTCCAGATGAAGCCGCAGGCTGTCTCCCATGGCAAAGGTTGGGGCGAGCGCTCCGGTCAGGTGAAACAGACTGGCAGGCGGGCCTTGCGGTTTGACATAAAATGTAGATGCAGGCGCAGTTGCGTCGACATGGAGGGAATCACCGCCAATAGCCACGTCGACCACCCAGCCTTTCAGAGAAGTGGCACTGGTATCTACGGACAGAAAGGCAAACCCGGGCTTGTCCGCCCGAATTGTCAGCGACATCGCGCTTACCTGCGAATCGACCGGGACCGGCTCCAGAACTTCCAACGGAATCGAAACGCTGTCTCCAGGCGTCATAAACACCGCCGGGGGCATACCGAGCAGCGCCATCGGCTTGCCAGATGGCGGCGGCGGTGGTGGTGGCGGCGAACCTGTAAAAACGCCAGTAGGCATAAATTCTGAATCCGGAAATGCAATAGAATTTCCTTTGCTGACGAGCGACACGTCTTCCAGAAAAAGCTGCATGCTGTCCCCCATGGCAAAGGTTGAGGACAGCGCTCCAAAAACATGAAAAAGCGATGCGGGCGGGCCATCCGGTTTCACGTAGAAAGTGGACGCCGGGGCCGTCGCTTCAACCCGCACGGAGTCGTCGCTAACCGCAATATCCACAACCCAACCCGCCAGCGAAGTAGCGGTCGTATCTACAGAAATGAAAGTGAAGGCCGGAGAACTGCGCCGGATGGTCAAAGACATGGCGCTGACCTGCGAATCGACCGGCACAGGCGCGAAAAAATCAACCGGAATTGTAACGCTGTCTCCCGGCGACAGGAAAATCGCCGGCGGCATGCCCAGCAGCCCCATTGGAGGACCTGGCGGCGGGCCGCCCTGCGCCAGCGCTGCCGGCGGTGAAGTAAAACAAAATAATGTCATCAAAAGCGACAGAACTGCAACAACTTTTCTCACGTTTGGCATCGAAAGTTTTCTCCTCTTATCTTAAAAAGTAAAGCGGAATCCGCCCCTGACAGATTCCCTTCCGCCAATTCCATCAAAAAACATCGACAGCTTTGTCCAAAAATAAAAGTTCATTACACAATTTTTTATAGTAAACTGCCAACAAACAAAAGCCCCGCCTTGAACATAGCCTGTCTGGTTCAATTGCCCTCGCGCCCGCACAGCCGCTAGTATACGTTCTAACGATGCCATTTTTCGTTGTTTCTTTAGGCCGCTTTGCCTATTTTGGCGCATTGAGGTTTGAAAACGCAAACGGAGAGAGGCCATGTCAAACAACAACGGGACCCAACAGAAATCGACTGTTGGCTGGCAAAAGGGCATCTGTGGCATTTGTCCGGCCGGCTGTTGGGTGGAGGTCAAGAAAGAGGGTGGGCAAATAGCGGATATCCGTCCCGACAAATCGCACACATTGGGCATGATTTGCCGCCGCGGCGAACACACGCCGGAAATTATCTACTCTGAGCACCGGCTGAAATATCCGATGAAACGAAAAGGCCCGAAAGGAACACACGATTTCGAGCGAATCTCCTGGGACGAAGCGTACGATATAATTGTTGCCAATCTCCACAAAATAAAAAAGGAATCCGGGCCAGAAGCCGTGGCCATCTACACGGGCCGCGGGGCGTTTGAGCTGTCGCTTTGCGATTTGTACCAGCCGAAGGGCGTGGCCGTTTCTTCGGCTT
>CAZTNL010000589.1:0-2608 GCA_964614885.1 uncultured Calditrichaceae bacterium
TGACATTGAGCTGATCGGCAAGCAGGTCCGGGACGTTTTGGTAGAGTTGCTCCGGCTGCAACTGTTCGAGATTGGTGAGTTTTTCGAACAAGCTGACCATCGTCGTCGATTGAAAGGCAATGCGTTTGTCCAGTTCTATCTTGGAATCGAGGAGCGCTTCGTGCTCCAAGGTGAGCTCATCCAGGTTGTGAGATTTTTCGGCAAACTTCTTTTGCAGCTTTTCATGCGTCTTCTTGTGCCAGCTCCGAACCTCGCCCAGTACGCCGCCGACAAGAATAAAGAAGAACGGTAGCAGGTAAGGACCGTGCGGGAAAGATGCGTGGGCGCCGGCCTGGAAATTACCCGTCAGCGCAATGAAAATGACGGCGGCGCAACTGCCGGCGAACACGCCCTGCAGCGTGCCGTACCGGCTGGCGATCAGCAGCACGACAATCCAGTAGGGATGCGGCGACACCTGCGCGAACCCCCAGGCGTCTTTGCCAATCCAAAAGTCGATCGCAAGGAGAACGGCGAAGCCGAGGAGTGTTTCAAGTATGAAGAAGTATTTGCGTGACATCGTGTCTCCAAATGCTTGAGAGAGTCTTGTCAACTGGCGTAAACGAAATCCGTAACCAACTCAACTTCCAGGGAAAACCCTCGCGAGTTCCGCGCCATGAATTTCGCACGCTAATAAAAATAGTAAAAGTCCATGCTGAAGCTGCGATATTTGTCATCGCCCACCAGTGTAGTTTGATTTCCCAGCTCGATATTTGCGCGCAGCCGCAGGCTTCTGAACAGGCTGTATTCGAGGTGAAGCGCGCCCAGATACTGCGTCGTATTGCGCGCCGTGTCGCGTCCAATGTTCGCGCTGAGCTCGTAGTACAGGCGCCGGGTCAACTGCTGCGCGACCGCGACGCCGAGATAGTGGATTGTCTCCCTTTCCGGGATGGAAATGATCGCCGCGTTTGCCGCCTTTTCATAGTGATACCGCAGTCCGTAAAACTGGTAGTAAGTCAGCAGGTATGGCTTCAACCCCCAGCGGTAGCCGACCTGCGCCTGCACGCGCGATGCGTTGCCGAAGCGGCCGCTGCTGAGAGAGTTCAACTCGTATGAGACGCGGTTCCAAAGCACGATATTTTTCATCAGCGTCACGTTTAAGTCCGACTGCAGTCAGTTGACGCGGCCATCGAACAGCGAAGCGTTGAGCGGATCGTTCCACAGCGCGTTCAGATCTGCCGAGAGGTTGAGTCCGCCGAAAGAGCTGAACTGCCAGAGCAAGGCGCCTTTTCCCGCCAGTCGCCAGTCGTTTCCGAGTCGCCGGGCTTCCGCGCCAACTCTCGTTTTCAACGTCGGTCGCAGTGTTGAAGTCGCCTCCAGCCCTACGCTTCTATAGTCTGCGTCTTCCGCGCCCGGCTCTTTCGAGCTGAAAATTTCCTCGCTCGCCCATACGTTCAGGCCAAATATCGACGACAGCGCTTTGGAAAAGGAAAATGTGGACAGCCGCTTTAAAAAACTGCTCGACTGCTGTTCGCTTTCCACTTTGGCGGCAAACGCCTCGGCGTTCCGGCGACGCACGGTCCGCAGCCGCTGCAGGGCGGGCAGGTAATCCGGCTTTAGGTCGAGCAGCTTTCTCAGCGTGCGCTGGCCGCCAGCCCAGTCGCCTGCGTTCAGTTGGGCTTCGCTCAAGTCCATGCGCAAAGTCAAATCACCGGGAGTTACCCGAAGCAACGCCTGCATGGAGCGGGCCGCTTGTCCGAATTTTTTCTGTTCGAAGTAGCTTCTTCCCTGCAGCCGCAAGGCTCGGTAATTTTGCGGATCGGTTGCCAGGACATGCGCGAGCCATTTCTCGGATTCGCTGTGCTCTTTCAGCGCCAACAGACCTTCGGCGTAGTCAAGATAGGCATTGGGATCGTCCGGGTAGCGTGAAATGAGGGTTCGGTACAAGCGAACCGCCGGATCGTATGCGCCCTGGTTGGCGTAAACTCCGGCGCGCACCGTGAGTGTCTGTCTGTCGTCCGGTCGCGATTCGGTCAAGCGCAGGGCCTTGTTGAATTCATTGCGGGCGCTCGCCTTTTCGCCGAGACCGGACAGGAGAACGCCGTATTCGTAGTGACTGAAATAGTCGTTCGGAAACTTTTTGTGGTAATTTTTGAAGGCCCATCTGGCTTTCTCCGGCTGGTTGCTCCAGGCTGAAGCCAGCGCCAGCTCCTGCAGGGTCAGGCTGTCGCCCGCGGCGGTTTGGAGCGCGAAGTCGAATTCGCGCACCGCCGGAGCGTAGAAACTGCGGTCGAAGTAGAATTGGCCGATGCGCGCGTGCAGTCCCCGCGGCTGTGGCGACATCCTGCCGATCTTCCAGATCTGCTCGTGCATGTTGTCGTACTCGCGCTGCCGCCAAAAGACGTCGGCGATCGCGAGCCGCGGCTCGATGTCGCCGGGCCTGCGCGCTGCCAACCGCGCATAAAGCCGGCGCGCTTTTTTGTAGCGCCTGGTTTTCAGATAGAGATCGCTCAGAGAGCCGACGTAAGGCGTGATGTCGCCGCTGACCGCCGCGAGCTGCTCGTAGGTAGCAATGCTTTCTTCCGGCCGCTGCTGCCGGGCAAAGAAGTCCGCCGCAAACCGCAGGTACTTC
>CAZTNL010000590.1:0-2607 GCA_964614885.1 uncultured Calditrichaceae bacterium
TGCTGCAACTGATCAACGATATTCTCGACTTTTCCAAGATAGAAGCTGACCGCCTCCGCCTCGAAGAAGTGTGGTTCGACCTGCGCGAGACCATGCAGGTGGCTACCAAGCTGTTTGAGCTGAAAGCCCTGGAAAAGGGAATTGCCCTGCGCTGTACCGTCGACCCGGATTTTCCGCACTGGCTGCTCGGAGACCCGACACGCCTGAAGCAGGTTATCATTAACCTCGTCGGCAACGCCATCAAGTTTACCAAAGAGGGAGAAGTACGAATTGCGGCCAGAGCGCTGCCCATTCAGACCACAGAAACATCTGAACCGCCTCCGTGCCGACTGCGATTCGAAGTCTCGGACACCGGGATCGGTATTTCGAAAGAAAGCATCAAGAAGATTTTTGAAAAATTCTCGCAGGAGGATACCTCTACCACACGAAAGTTTGGCGGCACCGGTTTGGGCCTGAACATTTCCCGTTCGTTAATCGAGCTGATGGGAGGGGAGCTGCGCGTCAAGAGTGTCCAGGGCGAGGGCAGTTGCTTTGCATTTGAGATCAGTTTGATGCCTGACCACACCCGAAAAAAGGCGTCGTCCCCGGATCTGTCGGCCTATGATTTTGCCGGCCGGACAGTCGCGATAGTCGATGACGAGGCGTCCGGCCGCAGACAATTGGCTGACATCCTGCGTCCGCTCGGATTTCAGGTACATTGCTTCGAAAACGGCCGGGAGGCGCTCTCCGCTTTTCGCGCTAACGCCTGCTTCGACTTGATTATTCTGGATCATCAGATGCCGGCGCCGGACGGTGTGGCCGTTGCAAGCGCGCTCAACGAGGAGCGAATCTGCACCGGGGCCAGGAAGGTTTTGCTCTCTCCGACCGAGGCCTTCGATTTGCGGCAACGGCAGGTGCTCGGGCTTTCAGACTCCTTGTTGAAGCCGCTGCGACCGGAGCGGCTGCTCGATTGTCTTGCGCATGCGCTGAGCGTGGCGGGCAAGTCTGAGCCTTTATCCGGACTGACAAACCCGGAGAGCGCCCCAGAACCGCGATCTGTTCTGCTGGTTGAGGATACGCCCGACAACCAGAAGCTCGCGACCAAGATGCTGCGAAATGCGGGTTATAAGGTGGCGCTGGCGGAGAACGGGCAGCAGGCCGTTCGTGCGGTGCAGGAACAAACGTACGATTTGATCCTGATGGATATTCAGATGCCTAAAATGGATGGCTTCGAAGCAACGCGCAGGATTCGGCAGTTAGAACGGGAAAAGGGAGCCGAACGGACGCCCATTCTGGCCCTGACCGCCCATGCCATCAAAGGCTACCGTGAGAAATGCCTCGAGCACGACATGGATGATTATCTGACCAAACCGATCAAGCGCAAGACGCTTTTGTCTACCGTCCGCAGATGGGTGGACACCTATCCGCCCGTGCTCGTAGTCGATGACACGCCCGACAACCTGACTCTGATACGGCACTACCTGAAAGAGGAAACCGAGGTCAGATTGATTTTTGCAGAGAACGGCGAGCAGGCGCTCGAGCAGGTCAAACAGGCGCCGGTTTCCATGGTCTTGATCGACATGGAAATGCCCATCATGAATGGCTACGAGGCCACCCGCGAAATGCGCAAACTCTCTGGGCTGGCCAACACACCAATCATAGCAGTTACCGCAAATGAGGGCAAGGAGGAAACCGACAAATGTCTGGCTGCCGGCTGCGATGAAGTACTTGCCAAACCGCTCAGGCGCCCGAACCTCATCAAAATGCTGAAAAAACACCTTCCGCTCCAGCGCTAAAGCACCTCCCGCCGCTGTTTTCCCCCGAATTCCGAACGCGTTTTCCGCCAAACCTACCGGTTCCGGAACGCTGTTTTTTGTCCTTCTGATGAACGCTGCCTGCCCGGCAAAAAGCCGTTGTTTTTCGTCTGCAATATGAATATGTTGAGCTGGTCAGTCCGCCTCCTGCTTTCCAAACCGAGGCATTCTGTTGGCGGACGTTTGGTTATGCTGTTGGGTCAGGAACTTTGAGTGAGCGATAAAATAAACGACATCGTGGTCGTCGGCGCCGGAATCATCGGCTGCGCGATCGCCCACCGGCTGGCCAGGTCGGGGTTCAGCGTGCGCGTGCTCGATGCAGGCCTGCCGTGCAGCGAGGCCTCTTGGGCCGCCGCCGGAATGTTGGCTCCGCACGCGGAAATGGCGCACAGCGTGCCGGAGCCGTTGCACAGGTTGATGCTGGCAAGCCGGAATCTGTATCCCGACTTTGTAGCCGACCTGAGCGGGGAAACCGGCATCCGCATCGGTTACCAGAAGCGCGGCAGTCTCATGGTGTCGCAGAGCTACCAGGAGTCGAGGCTGCTGACCGGGCTGTACGAGCGAGCGGTGGCGTGCGCTGTTCGCGCCGAGGCCCTGAACGAGGCAGAGGCGCGCGAGCGGCAGCCCGGGCTGTCCGACCGGGTCGAGTCGGCGGTGTTTTTCCCAGACGACCAGCACATCAACAACCGCACGCTCTGTCGGGCGCTTCTCGCGGCCGGAGCACGTCTCGGAGTAGACTGTAAGGTGGGACAGCCGGTCATCGGCCTGGAAGTCGAAAGCTCTCGGGTCGGCGGCGCCCGCACGGCGGCCGGGG
>CAZTNL010000591.1:0-2600 GCA_964614885.1 uncultured Calditrichaceae bacterium
GAAAAGGGCAAGAACGACGGCAAGGTCGCCACGCGTTTCCCGCCGGAGCCGAACGGCTTTCTGCACATTGGCCACGCCAAATCGATTTGCCTCAACTTCGGCCTCGCACAGGAGTTCGGTGGAACCTGCAACCTCCGATTCGACGACACCAACCCGACGAAAGAAGAGCAGAAGTACATCGACTCCATCAAGGAAGATGTCCGCTGGCTCGGCTTTGACTGGGGTGAGCGTGAATTCTACGCCTCCGACTATTTCACGCAGCTATACGATTACGCCGTAAAGTTGATCCGGGACGGCAAAGCGTATGTGGACGACCTGAGCGCAGAGGAAATCCGCGCGCACCGTGGCACACTGACCGAGGCCGGCAGGGAAAGTCCGTGCCGTTCGCGCCCGGTTGCGGACAATCTCGAGCTGTTCGAAAAGATGCGCGCCGGCGAATTCAAAGACGGCGAAAAAGTGCTGCGCGCCAAAATTGACATGGCCGCACCCAACCTCAACCTGCGCGACCCGGTGATGTACCGCATTCTGCATACGCCCCACCCGCGGACAGGCGCAGACTGGTGCATTTACCCGATGTACGACTGGGCGCACGGTCAGAGCGATTCGATCGAAGGCATCACCCACTCGATTTGCACCCTCGAATTCGAAGATCACCGGCCGCTTTACGATTGGTTCCTCGACAACCTGCAAGTCCACCACCCGCAGCAGATCGAATTTGCCAGACTGAACCTGAGCTACACGGTCATGAGCAAGCGCAAGCTGCTGCAACTGGTACAGCAAGGGCACGTCAGCGGCTGGGACGACCCGCGCATGCCGACGCTGGCAGGATTCCGGCGCCGCGGCTTTACGCCGGAATCGATCCGCAATTTCTGCGAACTCATCGGTGTGGCCAAACGCGACAGCATGGTCGATGTGGCGCTGCTGGAGCACAGCGTGCGCGAGCATCTCAACCAGATTGCGCCGCGGGTGATGGGCGTTCTGCGACCGCTCAAGGTGGTCATCGAAAACTACCCGGAAGGCGAAGTCGAGGAAATGGAAGCGATCAACAATCCGGAAGACGCGAGCGCGGGCACGCGAAAGGTGCCGTTTTCAAGAGAGCTGTATATCGAGCAGACAGACTTTATGGAAGAGCCACCGAAGAAGTTCTTTCGCCTCGGGCCGGGACGCGAAGTGAGGCTGCGTTACGCCTATTTCATCACCTGCCAGAGTGTGGTCAAGAACGACGCCGGCGATATCGTTGAGCTTCGCTGCACCTACGATCCCGCCACCCGTGGTGGCTCGGCGCCGGATGGCCGCAAGGTGAAAGGGACCCTGCACTGGGTATCGGCCGCGCATGCCGTCGATGCCGAGGTGCGGCTCTACGACCGCCTGTTCAAGGTCGAGAATCCCGCGGCCGAAGACGACTTCAAAGAAAGTCTGAATCCGGATTCTCTGGACACGCTGACCGGCTGCAAACTCGAGCCTTGCCTTGCTAAGGCCGAGCCGGGGGCGCGCTACCAGTTCGAACGGCAGGGCTACTTTTGCGTCGATACCGCCGATTCGACGGACGAGCGGCTGGTGTTCAATCGCACCGTGCCTCTGCGCGACTCGTGGGCCAAAATTGAAAAGCAGCAGGGGAAGAAGTAGAAGAGGAAAGCTCATGGCGCGCTTAGAATTTTTGCATTGACATTACGTGCAAATTTTGATATTTTTGCACGTAATACCTGGAGGAATTCATGGTCAAGAAACTTACCCTCAGCCTCAATCGCGATGTGATTGAGAACGCAAAACGCTATGCCAGGCGCAACAAGACGAGCTTGTCAGCGCTTGTAGAAAACTACTTTAGATTTATTGCAAGGAAAGAGACGCCGCATGAAGATACCTTATCACCAATAGTCAAGGAACTGTCGGGTACTATAAAGTTGCCTGACGATTTCAATTTGCGGGAAGAGTACACCACCTATCTGACCAAGAAATATAGATGATGCGCGGAGCATTTGTTGATTCAGATGTTATCCTCGACGTTCTTGCGGCCAGAGCCCCCTTTTATGAGGCTTCTTCAAAATTGCTGTCCATGGCGGAATTAGGTCATTTCCACGCTTTTTCTTCTCCAATTGTGTTCGCCAACCTGAACTACATTCTGAGGAAAATCCGCTCCAAGACCTTTGCTCTCGAAAGCCTGAGAAAACTGCGGTCATTCATCAGGATACTCCCGGTAGCAGAGAGCCACATTGACAAGGCCCTGTCATCGAACTTTACGGATTTTGAAGACGCTCTCAAGTACTTTTCCGCCTGCGATGGGAATCTCGACTTCATCGTCACAAGAAACAAACAGCATTTCAAACCGAGCAAGATAGCGGTATGCACGCCAACGGAATTCTTAAAGATTTTCCATTCCAGCAACTCTTAATCGAGCATATCACACCACAACCTAACGGAGGAAACAACCCATGTCCGACACAGTCTACAAAGCCTACAAACTCATCCATCTTTCCGGGATATTCATGATATTTCTTGCCCTCGGCGGCATGATATTGTCCGCCGCCGCGAAGGAAGCAACCGCCTCTTTGAAAAACGCCCTGAGCATGCTGCACGGCATCGGGCTCGGCATCGTCATCATC
>CAZTNL010000592.1:0-2599 GCA_964614885.1 uncultured Calditrichaceae bacterium
TTCGAACAGACATCCGAAAGATGCTACCGGTCAGGAGGTGTTTGATATGAAGAACAGTTATTTTGACCTTGCGAATGATCTGCATTTCGGCTTATATTAGCAGCCGTTAACCATCTGCCTTTAGGTTTTGAAATGACTCCAGTTTTGACGATCGCCGACATAACTCAGATCGGGGTTTTCGCGGCGTTGGCCGCCACCTTCGGTTACCTTCTGGCGCCTGTGCCGAATATCGAGCTTTTGACCGCTACCATCTTCCTCGCCGGCCTCATTGCGGGAAAGCGGAACGGCTGCCTCGCCGGCATGATCGCCGCTTTTATCTTTGGCCTCTACAATCCGTGGGGACCGTCTCCCGGTCCTCTGCTGTTCGCGCAGGTCGTGGTTCGCGGTTTCACAGGATACGCCGGTGGCTGGTTCGCGACGTTGAACTGGCAGGAAAGAACCACCTGGGTGCGCGCGTTATACTTCGGGTTGGCCGGATTCCTCCTGACTTCTCTGTACAATGTTGCGGCAGCGCTCAGTTTTGTGCTCCCCGCCGGCTTCACGACTGGCCGGCTTGTGGCGGAACTCGTTGCCGGATTTCTTCTGATTTCTGTGGCAACGCTCTCGAATGTGGTCATCTTCTCGCTGGCGCTCCCTGCCGCCGCTGAAAGTCTGAAACGAGCCGCCATTTTCCGGGCCAGCCGCTGAATTCAATGCGCGCACTTTCGATTCTCATTCTGGCCAGACTGCTCCTCGTTGCCAACCCGCTGCTGGGCCAAAGCGTTCCGGCAGACGGGGCAAGTCCTCCGGATTCTGCGCAAGCTGCGCTCGTTCAGACGCCGGCATCGGAGGCTGGATTCATACCGTGGACACTGGAGGCCGTCGATGTCGACGAGGTTATCGCCGAGGACGTGCTCGATTATTTTCAGTTGCTTCCCGGCGTCACCAGCCTCGATTTCGGCAGCGTGGGGCAGGCCTCGCCGGTTGTGATTCGCGGAATGACTCCACAGCAAAGCGAAATCTCCCTCGACGGGATGACGCTCAGAGATCCGCTCACCGGGTTCCTCGACACCGCCAACCTGCCGCTCAATCTTGTAGATCGGCTTACTTTTGCCAACGATGGCGCCGCAGCCGGCCGCATAGCCGTACATTTGCCGGCCTTTCACGATTCGCGACCTTATTCCCGCGTGCAGTTCCGTTCCGGCGATTGGGGCTACAGCGACCTCGGAATCGCGTTCGGCCTGCCCGTCACCCGAGCGACGCGCTTCCTGTTTGAGGGCACTCGCCAGGAATATGATGGCTACTTCTTTGCGACGCCAACACAAGTGGTGAACGAACCGCGCAACCTCGTTCATTCGCGTTTTTTGGCGCGGCTGACCCACCAGGCCAGCCAACGCCTGCGTCTGAAGTTCTTTTCTCTGTTGAACAAGAATGAAAGCCGCGCACCGGGCCCGTTGCAGCCGGATCTGGTGCCGGTCCTGAATGGCGCGCGCCGGGAAACCAATCGGTTCGATACGCAGCTTGGCGCGGAGTTCGGGACGCTGCGCGACCGGGGCAACTTCGCCAGCGCCAATCTGTTTTTTTCGCGTATTCGGATGAAGTCGCTGAGCGACAGCCTGCGCTTCAATAATTTTTCACGTGTTTTCGGCGCGGCGCTGGCATACCACCTTCGGCCCGGCGCCAGCCGGCTCAGCCTCGGCGTGCATTTTCGCCGGCAGACTTTGGAGGGAGCAAGACTCGGCGACCGGGGTGACACGATCGCGCGCGCGTTTGTTGCCGATACCACGCAGGTGTCCGGCCGGCTTCGTTTTATGGCGGAAGTGGCTGCCGAACGTTTTTCGCCGGAGTCGGGTACATTCGCCGGCCGCAGTACGCCCGGCGTCACCAGGCTGAATCCCTCGGTCTCTCTGCAGATGGCTGTCAGCGACAGGGCCGACGCCTGGATTTCGCTTCGCCAGGCTAGCCGTTATCCTTCATTTTCAGAGCGCTACTGGCCGGACACGTTCTATCTGGGCCAGGCCAACCTGAAGGCTGAGCGCAGCAGTGGGGGTGAAGTCGGGTTCCATTTGGCCGGAGAACGTTTCGACCTGACCACCAGTTTGTACGGTAACCGCGTCACCGATTGGATCGGGAACGGTTTGCGCGCGGACACGCTCGCTTTTGGACCGGACAACCTCGGCAGCCGCACCGTGTCCGGCCTCGATTTGTCGGTCAACTGGCGCTACGCAGCGCACGGCCGGCTGGGCGCCGTGGTCAACTACCTGCACGTGTTCGAGGGCGATGCCCGCAAGGCGCTGTTTGTGCCGGAGTACTCGTTGCTCGGGTTCGCAGAAATCGGACGTTCCCTCTTTGATGAGTACGTCTTCGTGAAATTGCGCGCCACCGGACGTGTTTATGGCGAGCGCAAGGGCTGGGTCTACAGCAGTGCTGTCAGTTTGCCGGAGCTGCGCACGGCGCTTTCGACGGCGGTGCTGGACGCAAGAGCCGCCTTGATTTTCTCCGATGTAACCGTTACGTTTTCGTGGGAGAATCTTTTCGACCAGCACTATCAACTGACCCCGGGGCTTTTCATGCCGCCGAGGACGTTCCGGTTTAGCATCGATTGGCAGTTTTGGGATTA
>CAZTNL010000593.1:0-2598 GCA_964614885.1 uncultured Calditrichaceae bacterium
TCGAGCTGCGCCTTGAGCGCGCGAATCGTTTTCTGCGCGGCGCGCAAACGGTCGGCCGCCTCGGTTGCCACTGCTCTGCTCTTGTAGAGCCGCTGCAGGAGCGCTTCCTTTGCCGCGCGCCCGACATCCGCCACCGGCAACCGCGGGTCGGGCAGCACGTTTACTTTCGCCGAATCAGCCGTTCCCCCCACCTTGATTCTCACCAGATAGGTTCCGGGCGGCACTTCGGGTCCTTCCGGTTTGAGGGCGTCGGGTTTGGGCTTCGGGTCATCAGGATCGCGCAAACCGTCTCGTTTCAGGTTCCAGCTCGTCCGGTTAATGCCGGGTTTGGCCGCGGCCTTGAAGGTCCGAACCAGCTTATGCTCGCTGTCGAGAATCTGCACTTTGACCGTGTCCTCCGTGGCCTTTTTCGCCATCGTCTTCTTGCCGGCAACCGCCCCCGCAGCGCTGTCGGGACGATTGTAAACGAAACGGATGAGCGCGCCGTAGGCAAGGTTCTCACCGGAAAACTCGGCTGAGGCCGCGAAACGCGTACCGCTGGCCTGCTGCCGTTGCGCCAGCACCGCATCGGCAACGTCGAAGACGTGCACCGGTTTTTGCAGCAACCCGGGACCATCCTGCACCAAAACGCGCAACGGGCGGATGTCATCGATAATATAGGCGGCGCGGCCAAATGTGCCGATCACCAGGTCGTTTTCACGCGGATGGATGCGCATGTCCATGGTCGAGACCGTCGGATAGCCCGCCTTCCACCTGTTCCAGCTCTTGCCGAAATCGAGGCTGACGTACAGGCCGAACTCCGTGCCGAGAAAAAGCAGTTTCGGCTCGACCGGATCCTGCACGACCGAGAGCGTGAATCCCCACACCTCTTCTGGTCCGGCCAGCCGCTTCCACGACTTTCCGAAATTGGCGGTGTAAAACAGATAGGGTGTCCAGTCGTTGCGGCGGTGATTGTCGAACACAACGAAGGCGTGGGCCGCGTCGTAGGTGGAGGCATGGATCTGCGGCACCCAGGTTCCCGCCGGAACGCCTTTAATGTTGCGGACGACATTGGCCCAGCTCTTACCGCCATCGCGGGTGAGCTGCACATTGCCATCGTCGGTCCCGACCCAAATGACGCCGCGTTCTACCGGGCTGGGCGCGACTGCCACAATGCTGGTAAAATTTTCCGCGGCCGTCACATCGTAGGTAAGGCCGCCGCTTTCAAGCTGCTTCTGCTTTGCCGGATCGTTTGTCGTCAGATCGGGTGAGATGACCTTCCAGGAGTTGCCGCGGTCACTGCTCATGTGCAAAAACTGGCTGCCGAAATACAATGTCGACCCGTCAAACGGATCCATGGCCAGCCCGGCATTCCAGTTGAATCGCAGCGGGATGCCGTCCGGGTGCACCGGGCGGATAAACTTCTGGTGACCGGTCACGACATCGTAGCGCCGCAGGAACCCACCCTGCGACATGGCAAAACCATAGCGCGAGTCGGCGGGGTCGGGCGCCACGTCGAAGCCGTCGCCGAAAGCGACCTCCTGCCAGTAGGCGTTGCGGATGCCTTTGTGCCGCCAGACTTTACTCGGCCCGCGCCAGGTACCGTTGTCCTGCATGCCGCCGTAAACGTGGTATGGTGTGTCCATATCAAAATTGATGTGATAAAACTGCGCGAGGGGCAGGTTGGTCACGAAGCGCCAGCTCTTGCCGCGGTCGCGCGAAATGGCCAGGCCGCCGTCGCTGCCGTCCATCAGGAAATCGGTATCGCGCGGATGAATCCAGAATGCGTGGTGGTCGGGATGCACATCGTTCCACGATACCAGCGTGCTGAAAGTGCGGCCGCCATCTTCGCTGACATCCACCACGGAATAGAGGTTGTAAATACGATTTTCGTTTTGCGGGTCGACGAAAATATCGGCGTAGTAAAATGGCCGGTTACCGATATTCTTGTCGGACACCTTGTGCCACTTGCTGCCGCCGTCGTCGGACCGGTAGAGCGCGTTTTTCTTTGCCTCCACCAGCGCGTAGACGATGTTGGGCCGGCTCGGTGCAATGGCCAGGCCGATGCGCCCAAGCTCACCGTCGGGGAGGCCGTCTTCGGGACTCAGATGTTTCCAGTTTTCACCGCTGTCGTTGGTCACGTAGAGTCCCGAGCCGGGCCCGCCGGATTTAAAGAACCAGGGCCAGCGCCGGAACTGCCACATGGCCGCCACAAGTTTGTTCGGGTTGTTCGGGTCCATGACCAGGTCGGCGGCGCCGGTCTTTTCATCGACATAGAGAATCTTGCGCCAGCTCTTGCCGCCGTCTGTCGTCTTGTAGATGCCGCGCTCGCTGCCCTCACCCCAGGCCGGCCCCTGGGCTGCAACGTAGACAACGTTTTCATCGCGCGGGTCGACGAGCACGCGGTGGATCGTGCGCGACTTCTCCAAACCCAAATGCGTCCAGGTCATGCCACCGTCGAGCGTCTTGTAGACGCCATTTCCGCTGCTCTTGCTGTTGCGCGGGTTGCCTTCGCCCGTGCCGACGTAGACCACATCAGGATTCTGTTGCACGATGGCCACCGCGCCAACAGAGGCTACGCGCGGCTCGTCAAACACAGTCTTCCGCGCCATGCCGCCG
>CAZTNL010000594.1:0-2597 GCA_964614885.1 uncultured Calditrichaceae bacterium
GGGTTGATCCTGGAAATGTCCGTTATCAGTCAGCGCCACGGACCTCTTTCCCGGGGCAGGACGCGGCCATTCACAATGGCGGCGGGCGAATCGCGCAAGCTCAGCAACAATGATATCTTCACCAACGCCGGCCGTTTTGCGCTGAGCGAGTATCAGTTCGAGGAAAGAGTGGTCAATGAGCTCTTCCAGGAGATTTTATCTTCTGGCAAACTCCCGACCGATGTTTACACCTTCAATATCCAGGTGATTCAACCCAGCGGCACAAGGGCAACCGATTCTTTTGATATCCAAATCACCAATCCACACAAGCTCGACCTCATTTTCCCGGGCGCGCCTGCTTCTTCCCAGATGCGTGACTGCCCGAGGGTGTTTACCCGGCTGCCACAGTTTCGTTGGGAGTCGGATGCGAAAATCTTCAAGGTTATCATTGCCGAGGCCCGGCCCGGAGAGGATCCTGAAGGCGCGCTGAACCAGGAGCCGCGCTTTGTGCGCACGTTCGTTATCCGAAACAATCGAACGCCGGGTGTCGTGCCGCAACTCAACGAGCCGCACGAGATTCTGCCAGCCACTACGTTTCAATTTCCGCCTTCCGGCGAGGTGTTGCAACTCAGACCCGGAAAAATCTACTACTGGCGCGTGCTCGGGCAGGTCGAAACCTCCAGCGGCAGGCTGCCTCTTGAGAGCGAGATTTTCTGTTTTCGCGTCGCCAAGCTGGACAACATCGGCGGCAAGGGCAAGCAAGTCGAGCTGATTCTTCGAGCCTTGCTTGGTCAGGACTACGACAAGCTGTTCGGAGAGGGAGGCGAACTCGAAAACTTCGAAGCCAAGCGGATGACCTTTGAAGGCAAAGAAGCCACAGTGCCGGAACTCATGCGCAGGCTCCCCAAGCTTCGCCGCGGCTATGAGGGCTTTCGGATAGAATAGAATCGACCTGTCACATAGGCGCCGCGCCCTGCATCGGGAGGACCGGAGCGCAGGCTGTATGGATAAAAGACAAGGATACCGCAATGAATAGAAAGAATATGTTGACCGCGCTGGCGCTTTGCCTGCTGACCACGGTCGCCCTGGCAAAAGGCAGCGGCAGCGTTGCCCTAGTTCTTAAGACAGCCGGCTCCGTGGCGATTACCAAACAGGGCCGCAGCACCTGGTCCAGCGCGCGAAGGGGGGAGCGCATCCACTCGGGTGAGGTTCTCAAGACCGGCCAGCGTTCGGTTGCCGCCCTGGTTTTCACCGACGACAAGTCGCTGATGAAAATCCGCTCTAATTCCAGCGTGACCATCAAGGGAAAGCGCGTAAAAAACAGCATCGCCAAGCGCATCCAGATTGCCTTTGGCGAGATATGGGCGAAAGTGACCAAACAGAATGTGTCGATGCGTATCGAGTCGCCTTCGGGCGTGGCTACGGTCAAAGGCACTGAGCTGAATTGCCTTTTCGCCAATGACAACTTTTTCGTGTTTTGTCAGCGCGGGCTGGTAGAATTGTCGAGCCCGACCGGCGTCGCCATGTTGCGCGCAAACGAGATGGGCCGCATCGAGCGCGGCAAAGCGCCGGAGAAGATTCAAGGCGATCCCAGCAAAATCTTCGACCTCTCGAATGAAGACAGCGGCAAGAGCATGGAGATAGAATTCGAGGATGCCGACGGCAACAAGAAAACTCTGATTATCGATTTCAAATAGGAACACAACTTTGCACACGGGGCTTTTCATGAGTTGGAAGAAAACGTTCGCAGCGTTGCTCCCGGTCGTCCTCACGATCGCGGGCATCGCCCAAGCCGCCTCGATTCAGCCGGAGGCTGAACCAGCGGAGGCAGGCATCATTCATATTCCAGTCACCTCGCTGCGGCAGAACGAGAGACTGGTAATCGAAGCCCGGGTCGACGGCGCCACTCAGCCGGTGGTGTTCATGCGACTCTATTACAAATCGCCCGGCCAGGACTCCTTCGATTATATCGAGATGTCGAAAGCGGCCGGGAGCTATCTCGGCGAGCTGTCACCGGACAGATTTCCCGGCGGCAGAGTGTCTTACTTTATCCTCGCCCTGTTTATCGACCAGTCGGTCGTCACCTATCCGCAAACGAACCCGTACGGCAACCCGATAGAGATCGAGGTCGCTGGAGGCGGCGCGCCAATGCCATCGACGGCGCCGGCGATCAGACCCGAGTTTAGCCAGCCGGAAACAGGAGGCATTCCAGCGCCGGAGACGGGAGCGATTGCGACCGAGCCTGCCGCTTTGGGGGAATCGCCGGTACTGGTGCTGAGTCCCGAAGCCGACGAAGAGTTCGGCGTTGGTGAAGAGGTCGTCATCGCCATTTCTCTTTTTGCCGATGAGGACGACTCCGTCGATGTCGGCAGCCTGGACCTTTTCGTCGACGGGCAGCGCCGTTCTCTCGACGCTGAAATAACCGCCGACCTGGTAACCTACACCACATCGACTTTGAGGCCGGGCCGGCACACCGCATTTCTGCAGGGATATTTTGCCTCCGGGGTGGCGCTGCCGCGGGCGCAAGTGAGCTTCGTGGTCAAAGGCAAGGCCAGGAGCGCGCTGGCTGAAAGACCGGTGCAGGCGCGTGTATTCGCCGAGACACGTCACGAGAATAC
>CAZTNL010000595.1:0-2597 GCA_964614885.1 uncultured Calditrichaceae bacterium
CCGATCTTCGTGGCCGTCTGGAGTTCCTGGCATGGCGCGTATCTCTATGGTCGCGGAGAAAGCGCCGCGGACAAAGTTCTGTTTTATCGTGAGGGGTTGATGTCGACCGTCAAGGTGTTCGAGCGCCGGCGCAACCGCTACATGAGCGTCGATGGCAACATCATTGCATCCACCGAGCAGACACTTTTTCGCAAGGAGAAGTTGATCGCGCATCTTCCGTTTGTGATTCGTCCCGGACTGAAAGACGTGCTGGCCGTGGGCCTCGCCAGCGGTGTCAGCACCGGCAGCATGACTTTGCAGGGCAGCGTGCGCCGCATAGATTGTGTTGAGCTGATCAAACCCGTATTTCCGGCGGCGCGTTATTTCGATGACGCCAATCAGGGGATCTTCGAGAACCCTGTCGTCCACCTGCGCAACGACGACATCTTCGGCTTCCTAATACATAATGATAAACAGTATGACCTGATCTCTTCGGACGGCAAACTGGGTACGCTTTACAGTGGCAATACCATCATGTTGTCCCGGGATTTCTATGACGCCTGCAAACAACGTTTGAAGAAGGATGGCCTCTTCATTCAGTGGAATCCGATCATCACCCCGAAATCGGAGCTCGAGATTATCCTGAAGACCCTGCGAAACTCATTTTCTTACGTTTCGGTTTTCTATTTCTACCCGAGCGACGTCTATCTTGTGGCGTCTGAGAGCCCCATCGTTGTCGACGCGGGCAAAGTGAGGCGCATGCTTTCGAACCCGCGAATCGCGCGCGATCTCGCGAGTGTCCGCATTGCCGGCGCCGATGCTTTCCTTACGGCTTTTCTCGGCGAATGGACGCCTGAATTCGCCGACGAGATTCCGGTCAATACATTCGACCGGCCCGTTCTGGAATTCAGATTCATGCGTGACTGGAAAAAGAGTCAGTTGTACGCCGGCGGGTATCGCGCGCGCAACCTGGAATATCTGTTGCAATCGAACAAAAACCTCGGCGAAGGCATCCGCGCGCAGCTCGCCAACGTCGACGAAACAGCGATGAAAAATTTGAACAAAGGGCGCACTTTGTTTTTCGAAGGGTGCATAAAATATTTTAAGACCAGGCAGTACCGCGCCAGTTTCCGGGACTTTTTGCTTTTCCGCAACTCCGTGGCAGGAAACGGTAATCCCTGAGACCGGACGGTTTGCATCATTCCAGAGAGGCAGGGCAGTAGATATGAAGAAAGTCATTTTTACGAGTTTTGTTCTTGGCCTGACTGCTATTTTAGCCGCCCAGGAGTTTACCCCGGTGACCCAGGCTGCCGGTCTTGCCACGGCCGTAGCCACCAACGGCGTTGCCGTCGCTGACTATGATCTGGATGGCGATCTCGATGTCTATTTTACCGCGCAGAGTCAGTACGCCGCCGGCGATACGAGCACCTGGAACAAGCTTTTCAGAAACAACGGCGACGGGACCTTTTCCGATGTAACGACCGCAGCCGGTGTCCTCAGCAAAGTCTCCGGGCAGCCCGCGAGTCCTATGGGATATAAATATGGGGCAGCCTGGGGCGACTACGACAACGATGGCGACCCGGACTTATATGTGAGCAACTTCGGGCCCAACCAGCTCTTCAAGAACGGCGGAGATGGCACGTTTACCGAAATCGCGTCGGCTGCGGGAGTTCGCGGCAACGATACCGACATCTGCACGAGCAGCGTGTGGTGGGACTACGACGGGGATGGAGATCTCGATCTCTACGTCGGGGTTTGGGGCGGCGCGAGCGCCAACTCGACACAGACCGTAAACAAGATGTATGAAAACATCGGCAATGACGCCTTTCTCGACGTAACAGAGCGGACGGCTTTGGGAGATACCGGGCGCACCTGGGCCTCGGTCTTTTTTGATGCCAACAACGATCATCTGCCGGATCTGTACGTAGTAAATGATTTCGGAGCGAATCGGTTCTATCTGAATCAGGGAGATCGCACGTTTGCGGAGCAGACCGAAGCGTTCGGGCTGAGTGATGCCGGGCATGGCATGGGTGTGGCCGCCGATGATATCAACAACGACGGGCTGATCGACATCTATCTGACAAATATCTCAGGACTGGTTCCTCCTACTCCCAATCCGCTTTTCATCAGCGCCGGCAACGGAGTGTTCGTTAATCGGGCAAAGGAACTCGGGGTCGAATCGGCAGGCTGGGGCTGGGGCGCTCAGTTTTTCGACTACGACCACGACGGCGAGATGGACCTCTACATCGTGAACGGTTTCGTTTTGGAGCCTGGCAGAAACTTCTTTTACAAAAATATGCTGAAGGAAGCCCGTTTCACCTTTATCGACTATTCGCGCCAGTGCAACGCTGACGGAGACGCTGAAGGGCGGGGCCTGAGCACGTTTGACTATGACGGCGACGGTGACCTCGACATGCTTACAGCAAATTTCAAAGTTGCGCCTTATCTGTACCGGAACGACTTTGCCAGTGGAAATTGGCTTCAAGTTAAGCTGAGAGGCGAGGACTGCAACCGAGACGCTCTGGGCGCGCGCATAAAAGTGACTGCCGGTGGCAGCAGTTTTTTTCGTTTCAATAACGGAGTTGGTTTTTTGGGACAATCGTTAAAGCCGTTGCATG
>CAZTNL010000596.1:0-2594 GCA_964614885.1 uncultured Calditrichaceae bacterium
CAATTATTAAGGATACTCATCCTTTTACAATTCCTGGACCAGAAATAGCCGCAAGTTGGCAACCCTCTATCTTTATTTGATCTTAGGGGGCTCTCTGCACCCGTGCGGTTAAATTGGCTGACCGCAATTAGTGCGCAAATTTTGCGACGTCCTTCTTTATTTTGCGCAGTTATGGCGTTACTGTATCGCACAAGATTGCAGCTTTTCATCCCCAAAAGCGCAAGATTGTTATTGCGAAATAGACATTATCTCCTAGATTTGCTTTTCCCGGAGGTGTGCTATTCAGATATCTAAAGAACAGTTACAACAGTTGACTTTTGGTGAGCGATGCAACTTTCGCATTCTGCGTCGGCTGAATTCGTCCGGGTGGCAGCGACGCCTTTTGACGAAGGTCGGCGCCGCTTTCAGCAGGAGATGGGTGGAATATGTCGCGGGCAACGCCGTGGCGGAACACGAGTTTGAAAATTTTGAAAAAATCGACCCTAACCGCGGCCTGCTCATCGTCGCAAATCATCGCACTTTTTATGACCAGTTCATTATCGCGGCCCGGCTATTTTCTCTCTACGGGCCGCACCACAATATCTACTTCCCGGTGCGCTCCAACTATTTCTATGACAATCCCATGGGACTGCTCATCAATATGGCGCTCGCCATGTCGGCGATGTACCCGCCGATCGTGCGCGACCGCCGCCGCCTGCGGTGGAACAGTGTTGCCACCGACATCATGGTTGACCTGCTGAAGAATCCGGCCAATATGGTCGGCTTCCACCCGGAGGGCACCCGCAACCGCGGCCCGGATCCGTACAAGCTGCTGCCGGCCAAACCGGGCGCAGGCGAAATCATCTACCGCGCCAACCCGAACGTGCTGCCGGTCTTTGTGCAGGGTTTCCCGGATAGTTTCCGGGAGCTGTTTCGCGACAGCAGAAAAAAGCGGGCGCCGGCTGACCGCACCGTCCACATGGTGATGGGCGAGCCGATAGACTTTTCGACGGAGCGACAACTCGAACCATCGAGAAAAACTTACTTACAAATCTCGAAGCGGCTCATGGATGCCATCGAGGCACTCTCCCGCAAGGAAAGAGACATTCGGCGACTGCAGGCGCAGGCGACAGGCGGGCAACGCGCGACGCGTGAGACCAGCGAGAGATGATGGCCTTTCCACACTCCCAGAAACTATTCCTCGCTTGCTTCGTTTACCCAACTGACCCATCACGAATGGCACTAGGCAAATACACCAACATAAGTGAGAATCTTGCGCCCCGTGACAGCAAAAAGAACCGTATGAAACCAGACACCCGAATTGCCCGCAGGGCAATATCCGCAACAAACGACCACACCATACCGCTCATAACCATGCAATCAAATGATTGGGAGGAAATCACTCATGGTCAAACATGCGATTTTGTTATCCACGCTCGTACTCTACGCCTTTGGAGGCGCCATGGCAGCCGATGAACCCGGTCAGGCCAGGATCTTTCCGTACAAGTACGAAGTCCGCGACCTCGCCAACGGCCTGCGCGTCGTCGTCATTCCGACCGACTATCCGAACATCGTCGCGCTGCAAATTCCGGTGCAAACCGGCTCCCGGAACGAGGTCGAGCCGGGAAAATCCGGCTTCGCGCATTTCTTCGAACACATGATGTTCCGCGGCACCGAGAAATACCCCTCGGAAAAGTACACGGCCATTCTCAAAAACGCCGGCGCCGACCAGAACGCCTTTACCACCGACGATTACACCAACTACCACATCACATTTTCCAAAGACGATCTGGAGACGGTTCTGAAACTCGAGGCTGACCGTTTCATGAATTTGAAATACTCGGTCGCTGATTTCAAGACGGAGTCGAAAGCCGTGCTCGGCGAATATAACAAGAACTCCGCCAGCCCGGTGCGCAAACTTCTTGAGGTTCAGCGCGATGCCGCCTTTCAAAAACATACGTACAAGCACACAACCATGGGCTTCATCAAAGACATCGAGGACATGCCCAACCAGTACGATTACAGCCTGAAGTTTTTCCAGCGCTACTACCGGCCGGACAAGGCCATCGTCATTCTGGCCGGCGACGTGAATCCGGCGGAGACCTTCAAGCTGGTCGAAAAATACTGGGGTAGCTGGAAGCCGGGTAACTACCAGGCCGACATTCCCCGGGAACCCGCGCCGCAAGGTCCGGTCTTCAGACATATCGAATGGAACACGCCGACTTTACCGTGGATCATGGTTTCTTTTCACGGCCCGGCCTTTTCCGACAGCCAAAACGAAATGGCCACGATGGATATCATTTCACAGCTCGCATTTTCGCAAAGCTCGCCGCTGTACCAAAAACTGGTGGTCAAAGAGCAAAAGGTCGACCAGCTCTGGCCCTACTTCCCGGACAGAATGGATCCCTACCTGGTAACGGTAGCGGCGCGCGTTAAAAACATCGACGACATCTGGAAGGTGCGCGACGAAATCACCAAGACCTTCGCCGGAATGAGAACCCAGAGTGTCACCGCGAAACGGCTCGCCGACATCAAGTCCAATCTCAAATACTCCTTCGCGCAGAGCATGGACAACTCCGAGGCCATCGCCAGCACGATGGCGAACTTCATCGTCC
>CAZTNL010000597.1:0-2591 GCA_964614885.1 uncultured Calditrichaceae bacterium
TCTCACCACACACGAAGCAGGGGGCATTTCCAGTCGCGACTTCGAACTCGCCCGGAGAATGGAGGCTTTGGCGGGTTGATGCCCGATCGAGGTCTGCATTCGGTGGTACCCGCTGCAGCGAAACGGCGGGTTTATGAATTGAGGATCAGAAATTGAGAATCAGGGATCGGGAATGATGGCTTTGTTCAGAAAGCCGAGCGCCGTGCTGCTCGTTGCCGTTGTCAGCGTAACGCTCCTTTCCGCCTGCGCATCGCTACGGGATATTGCCCGGCACACCTTCGAGAATCCGACCGCCTCGATCGCCGGTGCCAAAATCAGTCACTTGTCTTTCGATGAAATCGGTTTGCTGTTCGATGTCACGGTGAAGAATCCGAACATCATCGGCGTGCAACTCTCGGGCTTTGGCTACGATTTCATGCTCAACGACAAGAGTGTGTTGCAGGGCAATCAGAGCAACGCCATGAACATCAAGTCGCAATCGGAAAGCAAAGTGCAGGTTCCGGTCACGTTACGTTTCCGGGATTTGTACAAGAGCCTGATCGAGCTGCGCTATCGCGACCAGTTCGACTATCTCCTCAATCTGACGCTTTCCATGAAAGCGCCGGTGCTCGGCACGGAGTTCAAAATACCGGTCAGCAAGGAAGGGAGCATTCCGCTGCCGAAGGTGCCGGGGGTAAGCATTGAAAGCGTGCAGCTCAAACGCCTGGGCGTATCCGGCGCCGACCTGACCCTGAAACTCAAGGTCGACAATCGGAATGTTTTCGGCTTCGGCCTGAAAAAATTCAACTTCGCATTGCAGGTCGCCGGCAAACAGTGGCTGCGCCAAACCGGCGATTTTCAGGAAAGCATCGCGGCGAAAGGCAGCCGGGTGCTCAGCTTCCCGCTCTCCCTCAACTTCTTTGAAATCGGCCGCTCCGTCTTTTCGCTGGTCAATTCCAGCGATCCGCTGGACTACCGTCTCGAAGGCCAGGTGACCGTCGAGACGGCGAGTCCGCTGATCGGTGCCGCGACCGTTCCCTTCAACTACGAAGGGCAGTTTCGCGTCTCCCGTTAGGGCGATTCGCTTCTACCAGATCTTTGCCAGCATGCTGTCAGGCCGGCGCATGGCATTTCCCGGCTGCACCGCAAACGCCGCAAAGAAGGCGGGTGTGTTGGACAGCGGACCGATGGCGCGGTAGAGTGCAGGCGAATGCGGGTTGGTTTTCACCTGATTCAGCAGCGCATCATCGCGGGTCTTGCCGCACCAGGCATTGGCGTAGGCGATGAAAAAACGTTGTTCCGGCGTGGCACCGTCAATTTTATCCGGCCGGCCGTTTTTCTCCAGCGCGATTTGCAGGGCGTCGTACGCGACCGCCAGCCCGCCGAGGTCGGCGATGTTTTCTCCGAGCGTGAGCTTGCCGTTTACGTGAACGCTGTCCAGCACGGTGTAGGCGTCGAACTGCTCCTCGACCACTTTGGTTTTGGCTTTGAACTGCTCCTTGTCTGCCTCGCTCCACCAGTTGACCATATTCCCTTCCGCATCGAACTGGCTGCCCTGGTCGTCGAAACCGTGGGTAACTTCCTGGCCGATGATCGCGCCCATCCCACCGTAGTTGACGGCGTCATCCGCTTTCGGATCGAAGAACGGCGGCTGCAGGATGCCGGCCGGAAAGACGATTTCGTTGTTCAGCGGATTATAGTAAGCGTTGACGGTCGGGCATGCCGAGGCCGCCCTGAAAGGCGTAAGCGGCGCTGATGTCGCTCTGCTTCAGGTCGCCCTCGACACCCACATTGAACAGGGCGCTGCCGCCGATTTTCTGCTGCGTGGCGACCGCTTCGAGCACATCGTCAAACGTGCGAATGCCGGCGATTTCGTCGAAGTACGGCTGCAGCGGGGAAGCGCCGAGCGCCTCAATGTGCGCCGTATCCATGCCGGTAAAATAAAAATCGCCGACTTTCTGAGCATTGGTGTCGGCTTCCTGCTGCGCGCCTGCAATGCCGGTCAGCAGCTCGTGCAGCGCCTCGCGATTTCGTTCGCGCAACTCCGAGCCGATGCCCCAGCGACTTTCGCTTTCGGGAATCTCTGTGCGCTGCAACCAGCCGCCGTTGGCGAAGCGGTAAAAATCCTGCGCAGGGTCGGCGCTGCGGTCCATGTTGGCGACATCGATCCCGTGTTTCCCGCCGCCGGAACAGCCGACCAGGGCAGCGAAACAGAAAGCGAGCAGAATGGGTTTTCTCATGGTTTTCTCCAATGGTTCTTGTTGGCGGAATTCGCGGGATGCGAAAAGCGCATCAAAGATAACAAAGGTGTCTGTGAATGTCAACGCGAACAAGTGCGGCGGCATCGGATTGAGCGTGGCTCAGACAGCCAGCAGTTGCCGCGTCACAGCGATCGCCTCCGGCTGCCCGATGAAAAAGGGACTGGTGGCGATGGTGATGAACCCGGCGCCGGCGATGTAGCCGCGGATGCGTTCTGTTTTGAAGTCCGCGTCGAGGTACGCCATCTTCGGCGAAAAGATGTCGACGTCGATATCCAGAACGTATCCCTCTGGCAAGGACTTTTCGAAAGCCGCGCTGCTGTCGATGATGGTCACCCCGGAAAAAATAGCGGC
>CAZTNL010000598.1:0-2591 GCA_964614885.1 uncultured Calditrichaceae bacterium
TATGTGTACGGCACAGCCAAAGGCGCGGTCGGGGTTTTCCTGCAGGGCCTGCGGAATCGCCTGACCCGGAAGGGCGTGCGCGTCGTCACCATCAAACCGGGTTTCGTCGACACGCCGATGACCGCCGGAATTCCGAAAAACCCGCTGTTTGCCAGCGCCGAGCGCGTCGGCAAGAGCGTTTACCAGGCCATGCTGTCCGGGAAAGCGGTCGTTTATGTCCCCTGGTTTTGGCGTCCGATCATGTTGCTTGTCAAGAGCGTGCCGGAGCGGATTTTCAACAAATTGAACGTGTGAGGAGCGACATGGAGCAAGCGTCAAAAACGAAATCGATCAACCTGAAGTACATTATTTTGGTGGCGCTGGCCTCGTTTATTTATGGCCTTTTGTCCGCAACTTATGAAATCTTCCCATATAGTACGGTCAGGCAGGCGTACCGTTGGGGCCGTGGAAAAGTGAGCGACGACACCCGCGCCGGGACTTTTCAAGACATCGGCAAGGGTTTCTGGCACCTCGCGCGCCAGGTGAGCGACGACTCTTTGAGCGCCGACCGCAAGGCGGCGATTGCAAAGCTGGCCTCTCTGCCATATCTGAGCGGCACGAACGCCGCCAGCGATGTGAAAAACGTGACCGTTTACGACAAAGCGCTGGCCGGCAATGGGTATAATTTTTTCGTCTCCGGGCACGGTCCCGAGGCGTATCTAACCGACATGCAGGGCAAAGTGTTACATAAATGGCGCTACGCGTTTTCGGATATTTGGCCGGAGAAACTACCCTTTGATGAGTGGAATCTGCACAAGACTTTCTGGCGCAGGGCGCATCTCTATCCAAACGGCGACGTTCTGGCGATATTTGAAGGCATCGGCATCATCAAAATCGATGCGCAGTCGAAACTGCTTTGGGCTGATCAGAATCGCAGCCACCACGACCTGTTTGTCGATGGGAAAGGCATGATTTACACCCTGACCCGGAAATGGCGCGAGAAGCACGAGAAACTGAAAATGGACGGCAAGTTTCTCGAGGATTTTATCACCGTACTGACTCCTGAGGGAAAGTTTGCATGGGATGTGTCCGTCATCGATTGCATTCTCAATTCCGACTTTGCCTCGTTGCTGGTAACCATGACAAGCCACGGCGACATCCTGCACACGAACACGGTCGAAGTAATGGACGGCAAGCTAAGCGCTCGTTATCCGATGTTCAAGAAAGGGAACATCCTGAGTTCCATGCCCATGTTGCAAACCATCGCTATCGTCGATCCGAGGGCAACGAAGGTCGTTTGGGCGATGACCGGGATGTGGGTTTTTCAACATCAACCGACGGTGCTCGGGAACGGTAATATTCTGCTGTTTGATAACATGGGTGAGCACGGCAAGTCGAAGGTTGTGGAATTTGATCCGCTGACGCAGCAGGTGGTCTGGGCCTATCGCAGCACGCCCGAACACGAGTTCCTGTCGAGGACCTGCGGCTCGAATCAGCGGCTGGCTAACGGCAACACGCTCATCACCGAGACCAACGGCGGTCGCGCTTTTGAGGTGACACCGGGCAATGAGATTGTCTGGGAGTTTGTAAATCCGTTTCGGGCCGGCGAACATAAGGAGCTGGTGGCAAGCTTGTTCGACCTGGTGAGAATCGACGAGAATTTCTTTTCCGGAGAGATCTGGTTGGCTGAGACAGGTGAACCGGAAGAGAGCGGCACGAATTAGAGGTCGCGCTTGCGCGGCCCGCAAGGCGCGAAGAAAATTTAACCAAAGAGATTTATGCTGAAACAATATTCCGAAAAACAGATTTCTAACTCGTTTCTATCCATCATCATTTTCGGTTCGCTGGCGGTCACCGCTTTGATGGTCACCCAGGGAATTTGGATGGACGATGCGTTTATTTCGTTTCGCTACGCCAAAAATCTGCTGCACGGTCTGGGTTTGGTTTACAACCGAGGGGAGCATGTTGAAGGGTACACGAATTTCCTTTGGACCATCATCTCGTATCTCGGTTTACGCATGGGATTTGAGGCCATCGACTTTGCGCAGGCAGTCAGCATGGGGGCGCAGGTGGTCACCTTGTGGGCTTTGTTCCGTCTGGGAATTTGTTCCGGGCTGAGCAGGCGCCGCGCGCTGATTGCGCCTTTGTTTCTGGCTTTCAGCGCCGGCTTCGTTTCCTATCCGGCGATGGGCATGGAAACCACATTCTTTACCATGTTGGTGACGCTGGCGGCTCTGGGATTTGCGAGCGATCTCAGGGAGAGCCGAAAGGGGAGCCTCGCGCTTGGCGTGGCGTTGCTCGGTATTGCTCTGGCTCGTTTTGACGGGTTCGGTTTGGTTTTCATCATGCTCGGCTACGGCGCGCTGGTGAGGCGGGATATCAAGAAACTGGCGCCTGCCGGCGCTGTCTTTTTCGTCGGTTGGGCCGTGTACAATCTCTGGCGTTTGAGTTACTATCCGACGCCGCTGCCGAACACATTTTATGCAAAAGTTGGCTTCTCCTTTCGACAGTTTGAGTATGGACTTTTATATCTCTACCGTTTTGCCGCCAGTGGCGGTCATTTCATTCTCGTCTTGGCTCTGACGCCTTTTTTCTTGCGAAGAGCATCGAAC
>CAZTNL010000599.1:0-2590 GCA_964614885.1 uncultured Calditrichaceae bacterium
GCCGGCAACCTCATCCAGGTCTTTCCGGGCCTCGAATTCGTTCAGGGTGTTCTCCCACTTCGAGAAAGTGGCGGCCGCGTCGGCGCGCGCCCGGTCGATTTTGCCGGGCGTTTGCAGGTCGAATGCTGCGACCAGGCTGTCGACGTTGATCTTTTGTTTGAGAATGCCGGGGCGCAGCACGGGCGCGTCGGCCACGCGCCGTTTCAGGCTGGCCGTGGCGTCGCCAAACCAGCCGGGCTCCTCCTCGGCAGTGGTCTGTTCAATTTTCCCGTCCGTGGCCCGCCGGGTTCCGATGCGCACATCGGCGATCGTGACTTCTTCGACCACAAATTTCTTGCGCAAGAGTTGAGCCGCGTCCAGGTTGAAGGCCAGCCGTCCGGTTTCGAACAGGTTCTTCCAGGTGTCGTTCGGGTTGGCGGCTTGCAGCCTGTCCAGCGAAATCGACAGACCGGTCAGGTTCAGGTCGAGCTCATCGATCTCAACTCTGGCCCCGAGGGCGCCGGTGGCGCTCTCTTCGATGACGCTTTCGAGCAGGCTGTCGCTTAAAAAATAGTATGCAGTCCCGAACAGGGCCACAACGATCAGCAAAAGAAGCACGCCTTTAGGCCGCATCGTCTACCACTCCAGATCTCTGATTTTTACGTACCATTTGAAAAGGGCGCTGCTCTTTATCGCCTTGATCACCTTGGAGTTTTCCAGGCGCGCCGCCCAATGTTCGCGGTAGGCGATGATCCCGGTTTTGGTCGCCCGGTAAACCGGGAACGCCAGCGCGATCGCCGTCAGCAGACTTCCCATCACGACCGTGTTGTTAAAACGCGTAAACGGCGCCAGAGGCAAATTGAAAAGCGCCGTCCAGGTCGGGTAAAGCGAGTCCAGCCGGGCGAGCACGATAAAGCCGAGATTGTGAAAAAGCGGATCGAGAAGAAAGGCGGCGCCGCCGAACGCGAACATCGAGAAAAAGACCGAGGCCAGGTTGACTTTCGTCAGGATCGCCACGAGCAGGAGAAGGATGTTTTGCAACGTCCAAAACGGCGTCAAGCCGACGAAAAAGCCGATCGTGATTCCGCCGGCTATCAGGCCGGGCGACTCACCCGCGCGCAGCACCTTGAGAAACTTGCTGATGAACTGGAGAATAAACATTCCCGGAGATCCTCCCTGTCTGGTCAGACATCTTGTGAAAGCCGGGCCAATATATGAAATTTGTCCGCCGAACGCAACATTTAGCTATTCCTGTCGCGGCGAAGCCGCGGAAGACCGATCAAACAACCGAAAAGCTCCAAGCTCTTAGGGCAAGGCATAAACTTTTTTCACCACGAAGCGCACAAAGGTAGCACGAAGAAAAAACAAAAGAGATCTTGACTATCCTTCGTGAACTTCGTGGTTCCGGCTTCCTGGCCTTCGTGGTTCATAAATCACGCAACGATTTAGAAAGTTTTGCATTTTTTTGCAAGAGTTCACCGGTAATACTATAGTGCGCCGAAACCACAGTTAAAAGCGGAAACGCAGAGGACGCTAAGGCGCGCGCCTTTTCTTGACTTTAGGCTGCCGGATATTTATATTCGCCAATTCAGCAGCGCAATGCATTCCAGCCCGACCTCTTTGACCAAACCGCGCATCGCTGCTGACATTCAGGAGGCGTTACACACGGAGGGGTCTCAAATATGGTTTTTCCGCGCAACTGCTGCCAGCACGGCGGTATTTTCATTCTCGCTCTTCTTCTTTTTTCGTTCGTCCTGGCCGCATGCAACGATGTAGGCCTGGACGAAGATTTTTTCACCAGCGTTCAGGGGAATTTGGTAATTGAAGGAATTCCGCCCAAGGAAACGGATGAGCTGCTGCTGGCGCTGGTTGATGGTCTTTCGCCTAAATTTACCCGCACGATTCCGCGCCGGGCGTTAAGTCCGGAGGATTCCATGCAAACCCAGACCGTGCCGTTTACGCTTGAGGCTCAATCGAGGAAGATTCCCGGCGAGCGTGAATTTGACGCGCTTTTCGTCGTCTGGAAAGAGCGGGGTGAGCAATTTAACATCATCGAGAATATCGTCGGATCGAACTGCACGGATGGTTCCTTGCTCAAAATCAGGCTGTCCCCGGAAAATCCGATTGTTTCCGGTGTCTCGATAGACGTCAATCTGAAAAAAGTCGACCGTAAAGTAGATGTTTCCGGCGCCATTCACTTCCGGGGCGCATGGCCCCAGAATCTGGAAAACCTGGCGCTGGTGTTCGCCGATGCCGCCAACCTCAGCGGAAGTCTCGACGTCTGCGAGCTGCTGAAAAGCATGGATATTCGTTTACTCGATACAACGCCGGTGGATTCGCTGCGTTTTGAAACCAGAATCGCCCGCGGCCCGAAAGTTGTGCTGGTCGCCTGGAACGAAGCGGGCGGGTCGCTTTTTACGCCAAAATTCGTACTTGGAAATTTTATTGACTCTGGCGCGGACAGCGTCATAACCGGGATCGAAATCACCGCGGATTTCGACCGCCCCGCCAATTGAATAACTCGCCGAGCGGGCAGGAAAGTTTAGCTTGAAAAACTCATAGCCACAGAGGCACGGAGTACACAGAGCTTTATTTTTTTGAAAGTTATGAA
>CAZTNL010000600.1:0-2583 GCA_964614885.1 uncultured Calditrichaceae bacterium
TACGGCAACGGATCATCCGTGGTTTAGGTGAAGAACCTTCGTCTTTGAGCCAGGCAGCCCGCGGTTTGGTGGTGGGTAACAGCGGCAACCGCAGATTGGCCGGAGTGAATGTGTAAATTTATGGATGGAAATGCAAGCGCAAAATGAAATCTTACTTTATCTTAAACTGCGTTGCAGCGCTGCCAGAAAGTGGTGCGTCATCCTGGCCGTGAGCCCCCAGATAATGACCTCGGGAGCGTTCGGGCGGTCATAGCGGAAGGTTGGCTCCGGAGACTCCCTCGCCTCCTCTTTGCCGGCAAATGGGCTAAGCTGAGCGTAAAGGTGCGCTACCGGAATTTCTATCACTTCCGCTACCTCGGCTTCACTTCTCGTGTATGAAAGCGGTTGTGGACACCGGCCGACGTGCGCCATGGCGTCGAACCGGGATGTCATGGTGCTGAAATATCCGATGGCGCCCAGATAGTCGTAGCCATCGCGCGGGATGCCTATCTCTTCAAATGTTTCTCGCGTGGCAGGTTCATTCTACTCATTTTCGGAAGTCGCCCGGCGCAACTGTGGCTACGCGACAACAGGTGTTGCTGAATGCCACCGTGTATCTGCAAGTCCGGGCAGACGGATTTTGGTACGGATATTGATGTTGCACCTTGCAACGATTTCTTCTAAGTTACCATCAGTTATACAAACAAACAATGGAGGTTGCCATGAAAGTATCGAACAGGGACAAACTGCTGGCGATTTTTCTGGCGTTCTATGTGGCGCTGTTGCCCGCATGCGGCAACAACAATCCCGCGAGCGCCGACAAGACCCCGCCGCAAATTCCGCCGCAGGCCACCATGCAGATGAACCCGAGCGACCTGAAGTTTTTCAGGAACGGGACCAATCCCGCTGCGGATGAGCTGGCTGTTCTGAGCAAGCAGAACTGGACGACCGCCGCGGTTGTAGTGACGCTTTTCAACGCAGCGGTCCTGGTGGCGATGGCCATTCCCGTGGCCGCGACAGGTGCCGCCCTGCAGGAGAAGCCGACCTTTGAGGACGACGGCAAATTTCACTGGCGTTTTACGTTTTCAGAAGGCGGCCCGAGCTATGACTTCGAGTTGGTTGCCGAGGTCAAGGCGACGGTTATCGACTGGCAGATGTTCGTGACCAGCAGCGCGCGCGGGTTCGAAAAATTTCTCTGGTACGATGGCCAAAGCAATCTCGGCGGCGGTGCCGGCCACTGGCAATTCTATGACGACGCCCAGCCAACGACCCCGACCAACGTCGCGCGCATCGATTGGCAGTATGCGTCCGACAACGATGCTTCGCTGCAGTTTCTCAACAACAAGAGCGGCGCGCCCGGCTTCGGCGATACGCTCGGCTACACCGTTCTCAACGACAGCGTCTCGGTGGATTTTCAGGGCGCTTCCAACGGGAAAGACACCACGATTTCCTGGAACCGGCAGACGAGAGAAGGCTACATCATTGCATCGGATTATAAGAACGGACAGAAATCCTGCTGGGATTCCAACCTGGACGATGTCGCCTGCACGAACTGAGAACGCACACACAGGGCTGCCTCTCCGGGCATATCGAGACTATCTTCAAAAACCCGATTCAGGCTTGCGTCCCGCCTGAATCGGGTTTTTCTTTGCCGGTCGGGGCGCAAAAAAATCTTGCTAAAACGAAATAAAATCGATACAATCGTTGTCATATCTCATGCCATTTCATAGCTGTGAACCAGGCGTGCAATCGCCACGATGCCCCTGAATCTGGAAGCTCTATGGACCAAAAAACAAAACTTAGCGTCACCATCAATGGTCTGCCCGTTGAAAAGAAGGTTGAACCGCGGCTGCTGCTCAGCGATTTTCTCCGGCACGAACTCGGACTGACCGGGACGCATGTCGGCTGCGAACACGGCGTCTGTGGCGCCTGCACCATCCTCATGGATGGCCAGGCCGTTCGTTCGTGCCTGATGTTTGCCGTCCAGGCTGACGGCCACGAAATAACAACAGTCGAGGGACTTGCCCCCGCACCTGATGTGCTCCACCCACTGCAGGAAGCCTTTCGCGAAGCACATGGCCTGCAGTGCGGCTTCTGCACGCCTGGATTTCTGATTTCCTTGATACCGTTTCTCGAACAAAATCCCAACCCCTCGGAAACGGAAATCCGCGAGGCGCTCTCCGGCAATCTGTGTCGTTGCACCGGCTATCAAAACATCGTCAAGGCGGTGCAACTGGTTTGTGAAAGTGTTGCCACAGAGGCGCAGAGGACACAAAGGCATGGAGGTCAACGAGGTCAGTAGCCGCATTATAGGATGCGCAATCGAAGTACATAAGACGCTGGGCCCGGGGTTGCTGGAATCGGTCTATGAAAAGGCCCTTACCCTGGAGATGTCCCACAACGGAATTTGCTATGAGTCTCAGAAAATACTTCCGGTTACTTATAAGAACGAGCCGGTGGGTCAGTTTCGCGTCGATCTGGTTGTGGAGGAGGTTGTTGTAGTGGAACTGAAAAGCGTAGAGAGATTCGATCCTGTTTTCGAAGCTCAACTGGATGTCCCCCAAAACTTCCTTAAACGACACAATGTAATCAGTTAATAATTTG
>CAZTNL010000601.1:0-2583 GCA_964614885.1 uncultured Calditrichaceae bacterium
TGAAGTTGACCTTCCGCGATCCCGGGCTGAAGTGGGCGACGGTGAGCACGGCATTGCGCACTTCGACTTCTTCCACGGTCGCGATGCCGCTGTGCGGATCGTAAAATGTGCCGGTAATGCGATTGCCATCGTGTTCGAACTCGCAGTAGGGCGGCCGGTCATCCAGGCGGACTTTTACCGTGTCCTTTAGCGTGGATTGGTTGCCGCAACTGTCGGTCACGGCGCAGGTGGCGACGAGGCGGTTCTGGCCCGAAACGAGCGGTACGCGGGCGGTAAATCCTGAATCCGTCGGAACCGCCTGCAGGCCGGCGATGCTGCAATCGACCTGGAGCTCTTCCTCGTTTCCAACGGACGCCAGAACCGTGACCAGCACACTGTCGGCGCAGGTGATCAGGCCGGTCCGCGGCGAAATGATCTCAATTGAAAATTTCGGGAGAACCGGGCGAAAAACGGTTGCGGAGTCCGAGCAGGTTGCAATGCGGCCACAGCTATCCGTGACCGTGTAGGTGGCCAGCAAACGACCATCGTCCGGAACCGGGACTTTGGCGACAAGGCCGCCCGGCCCGGGCAGAGCTTCCATACCGTTTATCTCGGCGGATGCCGCAATGATCGCGGCGGAATCGCGGATGCTGGTTTGCAGGACCACGGTGACGCTATCGCCGCAAACTGTGGCGCCGTTTTCAGGCGAAACGATTTCCAGCGAGCAAACAGGCGCCGGCGGGCTGAGAACCGTAATCGAATCATCGGCCACAGACCGGAGGCCGCAGCTATCTTCGACCTGGCAGCGGGCGAAGATGGTGGTGGCCCCGCCGGTCAGGGTAACGGTCGCCAGCAGCGTGCTGTCGGCTGCCATTTCCACCGGCAGCCCGCTTATTTCACAGTTCAGAGTGGCTGGCTGCTGCGCCGCGACCGACACCCGCGCGGTCACCCTTACGCTGTCGCCGCAGACTTGCTGATTTATTTCAGGAGCCGTGATTTCAACCCGGCTTTGCGGCGGCCTGGCTTTTTCAACCGTCACTGAGTCTGAGCAGCTTGCGCGGGATCCGAGGGCGTCTTCGTAAGTAACTGTGATCTCGATGGGCAGGGGACTCAAGGCCAAGGCGATTCGCGCGCGCAGGGTGTCCCCGGTGGCGGGCGCGGCTGTTCCATTGACAAACCAGCTTCTGCTGATTGGCGGAACGCCGCCCAGGGCGCGGCTGACAGCCACGAAATCGATCGAGTCGCCGCAGGCTATTTCCCCGTTTTGGGGGGCGAGAATATCGACCGTACAGGTCAGGTTGGTATCGGCGCACACGACGCTAATTCCGGCGGTTACTTTTGTGCTGTCGTCGGCTCTGGCCGTGGCCAGAATGTTGGGAATGCCGGTCAGTACCGAAGTTTCCGTGGAAAAGGTGCCGACTGGAGTCAGTTGCACGGCGCTGCCGTTGACATCCACGACGGAGATGCCGACCGGGCGGATGGCGGTGATTTCCGCGTTCAGCCGCGACGGGTCGTCCACCTGCGTGAACGTGCCGCCGGTGCCGCCGGCTATCTTCGACAGATCGCCCGGGTCGGCCTGTTTGGTGATGCCGAGCGTATTGATGACAATGCCGGCCGCTGCCGCTGCCTGAATTTCATCCGTAAGGTCGCCGCCCGCGCGATTGTCTCCATCCGAAAGAAAGAAGACGATTTTGTGCTCGCTGGCCGGGCGCGTGGCCAGGGTTTGCAGCACGATCTTGAGCGCGGTTTCGAAATTCGTGCTGTTGCCAAGCTGGTTCGGGTCGACCGGGGTGAACTTGCCGATTGCGCCGCCGAAGCGCGGGTCAGAATCCATGGAACGCAACACTTCCTCCACGTCCGGCGTGCCGTCGCCGTTTTCATCCGCCAGCGGTCTTGCGGAAAAGAGTTGGGCGCCAGTCTCAGGGCGCATGTCCGCTGCCACGGCGCGACTGGCATAACCGAGCACACCGGCGCTGACTTCGGCCAGGTCATCGATGCTGGCATTCAGGGCAATCGCGGCGGCAATTTCCGCGTCGAGCACATCGCCGGTCGCGCCGTCGCCGTTGAAGTCATCGCGGCTGTCGATGAGGCCGTCGCCATTGACATCGATGGGCGGCAGGTTGGTCGGATCTCCGGTGCTGCCGGAAAGGTCGAGGACGTACAAGACGCTGATTCTCGGGGCTTCTACCGGACTCAAAGCGACCAGACCCTGGACGAGCGTCCGGCACTTCGCGCTGCCGGTCAGCAGGCTTTGGTCGAGCGGGGCCGTGATGTTTACGGTAAGGACCTGCCCTGTGCTGGTGACGCCCGAATTGGGATTTTGCGGCCAGACGGCCCGCGGGGAGAGCAAAAGCAGAAAACCGCAGAGCAACATGACTGACGCCGGAGCGCGCCGGAGACGACCGTCCATCTTCGTGTCCTCCATTTTGACACCCTGACATGAACGCGAAAATTAGGATGAGTGAATTGAACCGAATTCAGTAAAAACTATACACGCGATGGCGGTAAAATGCTGAGGAGGCGGACCGTAACGTTCAAAACACCGTTGCGATTTCTATGACAATGTCAAGGTGTTTTCAACCAAGCTGGGTTAATGGAGCGATA
>CAZTNL010000602.1:0-2547 GCA_964614885.1 uncultured Calditrichaceae bacterium
GAACTCGTGACGTAGTCCTTTTCCGAATCTCGATGCTCGCGCAGGGCGAGGCGGTCACGGATGTGCTCGTGCTGCACCCCTACCACAGCATCTGGGCCCTCACCGGCGGCATGGGGCCTGATCCGCGAGTCGCGGAGATCGGCGAGGCGTTCATCGACCTCAACGACATGATGGCCCAGATTCACCGCAGCTTCGACTTGGGCGACGAGACGCTCATCGCGAAGCACGGCCGCGTCGAAGACGCGAGCTTCGTCGTCGGGCAGGCGTCGTACAAGGCCGTGGTCGTGCCGCCAAGCCTGCTCGTGCGCGAGACGACGCTTGCATTGCTGGAGGCGTTCGCCGAGAACGGCGGCAAGATCGTGTTCGTGGAGCCCGCGCCCACGCTCGTGGACGCGGAGCCAAGCGGACGGCTCGATGCGTTGCGCGAGCACGCGAACGCGGCCCATGTCGCACTCGACAAGGAGGCCCTCCGCGGCGCACTGGCTTGCATCGAGCCGGACATCACGCTCGACGACGAGGCCGAGACGGTCTATTACCAGCACCGCGTTGTGGACGGCCGGCACGTGGTGTTTCTCAGCAACGTTGACACGGAGCAGGCGTACGACCTCACGGTCGGTCTGCCCCAATGCCGGCGCGTGGCGCAGTGGGATTTGGCCGACGGCAGCATCACGGAACTCGCGTCTCGGGAGGACGGGGGACGCACGGTCGTCGAGATCGAAATGCCGGCCGTGGGCAGCGCGCTGTTGGTCACCGACGGCGACGAGCCGGCCGCGCCGGCCCAGCCGAAGTTGGAGACGGTTGAACGCATCCCGCTCGATGGCATGAAGGCCACGCCCTGCTGCGCGAACTCGGCCATCCTCGACCGTTGCCAGTACCGCATCGGCGACGGCGAATGGTCGGAGCCGATGTATGTGCAAGCCGCGTTCGGCGCGATTCGCAAGCACTATGGATTGGAACACGACAGCCACAGCCGCGGGGTGCAACTGTGGCTCGCGCGCAAGAGCTACAAGCCGCTCCCCGGCGACACGCGCGTAACGCTGCGGTACGAGTTCGAACTCGCGCACGAGCCGGCGGAGCTGCACTTCGTCACGGAGACGCCGGAGCGCTTCTCGATCGCGGTCAATGGCCGGGCAGCCACGCCGAGTGGCGACCACTGGTTCGACCCGGCATTCGGCAAAGTCGACATCACCAAACTCGCGCAGCAGGGCGCGAACGAGGTCGTGCTCACCTGCGCCGACTTCGACATGGGCACCGGTTAGTTTTCCCAAAGATATCTAGTTCCCGTCACAAAGCCAGTTTCCTTATTTTCCCTTTTCGTGATGGCGCGCTAAATATACTGACCGCTTTTACAACCATTTCCGGGAATCCCGGTCAGCGCCATACCTCTCAACATGTATGGACTTCTAATTCGGGGAGAAGTCACAACAGGGCGTGGAAATTTCGAAACCCGCGCCTTGACTCCAGGTCAAAATGCTTCACCAAACCGCTCTCATCGTCCAGATTTTGTGGTCTTTTGCTTGGACCGCTTGCATCATGATTGCTCACATTTTTTACTCATACATCGAATCACAATTCAAGGGATAGTTTCATGGAAATCGTCGAACTCAAGTCGCTCAAGATTTCGGAGCTGACAAAAATGGCCCAGGACCTCAAGGTCACCGGCGCAACCGGCCTGAAGAAACAGGAGCTTATTTTCCGTATTCTTGAGGAACAAACAAAGCAGGAGGGCCTGATTTTCGCGGAGGGGGTGCTCGAAGTATTGCCCGATGGTTACGGCTTTCTCAGGTCTCCCGATTACAATTACCTGCCAGGCCCGGACGACATCTATGTTTCCCCTTCGCAGATAAAGCGGTTCGGATTGAGAACCGGCGACACCGTTTCCGGTCAAATCAGGCCACCGAAAGAAAGCGAGCGATTTTTCGCGCTGCTGAAAGTCGAGGCCGTAAATTTCGAGAACCCCGAAGAGGCCAAAAAGAAAATCCTGTTCGATAATTTGACCCCGCTTTATCCCGATCAAAGGGTGAATCTGGAGAACCACCCGCGTGACTATTCGTCGCGTGTGATGAACCTGTTAACCCCGATCGGCATGGGGCAACGTGGCCTGATCGTAGCCCAGCCGAAGACAGGTAAAACGATTCTCCTGCAGAAGATCGCCAACTCGGTCACGAAAAATCATCTGAGTATCAAGATGATCGTGTTGCTGATCGACGAACGCCCGGAAGAAGTGACCGACATGGAAAGATCGGTCAACGCCGAGGTCATAAGCTCGACCTTTGATGAGCCGCCGGATCGACATGTCCAGGTTGCGAACATGGTTCTCGAAAAGGCCAAGCGGCTGGTTGAGTATGGTCAGAATGTTGTGATCCTGCTGGACAGCATCACCCGATTGGCGCGCGCGCACAATGCCGTAGTGCCGCACAGCGGCAAGATCCTCTCTGGCGGCCTCGATGCCACCGCTCTGGAAAAGCCGAAGCGGTTTTTAGGCGCGGCGCGAAACATCGAGGAGGGCGGCAGCCTCACGATTATCGCAACCGCCCTAATCGACAC
>CAZTNL010000603.1:0-2546 GCA_964614885.1 uncultured Calditrichaceae bacterium
ATTACTGTTTATTATGCTAATTGTGTCGTCTCAAAAGATCTGCACCCGGTTTTATTCCACGGATATTGGGGGTGTTTCTGATTCTCAACGGTATAGCTTACATCGCGCATTCTTTTACGATTCTGCTCTTTCCCGATTATCAAACTCTCGTTGGAGAATTTTCAATGCCTTTTTGGATTTTAGGAGAAATTTCAATAACACTATGGCTTCTGATAAAAGGGGTGAAGTCCCAAGAACAAAAATGTTGATGTTTCCTACAAACTCGCGGGCGCCCCTGGCAACCAAACGACCCGAAAACGTGTGCCACGTGGCTTTTGTTGCATAATCTCTTGCATTGAGAACAACCAAACTTGACTCACCCAAATGACAGCAACGGAAACACGAGAGCACGAAGGGCGCGAAGAAAAAGACAACAACGGCCTGGTAAAATATCACAGTGAGGACGCTAAGTCGCAAAGTATTTTGGTCAAATGCCTTCGTACTCTTCGCGGCTGTCGCGGTGAAAACGGCTTCGCCTGCGAAGATTTCTTTGTTTCAATGATTTTATCCGTGGCTGAGGTTGCCCACTGAGTTAACCGGCCGCCTCTTTCTCCGGTCTTGAGATGCGCAGCTTTTTCATGCGCGAACGCAGGGTGCCGGGATTGAGGCCGAGCTGTTGCGCCGCGCCGAGTTTCCCTTCGACCTTCCAGCCGGTTTGCCGGAGCACTGCCAGAATGTGATCCCGTTCCACATCCTCGAGCGAGTTGTTGGCGGGCGTATTCGCCGCAACCGGCGTCACGCCGACGTGCCCGGCTTGCAGAACGCCACCGTCGCACAAGATGAGTGCGCGTTCCAGGATGTTGGCCAGCTCGCGCACATTGCCGGGCCAGGCGTAAGCCATCAGCCGCGCCATGGCATCCGGATGAATTTTTTCGACTCGCTTACCCATCCGGCGCGCAAACTTGCGGACGAAATGATCGGCCAGAAGCGGAATGTCTTCCAGGCGCTGCCGGAGCGGTGGAATGTGAATCGGGAAGATATTCAGCCGGTAATACAGATCGGCCCGGAAGGCGCCGGCATCCACTTCCTCCTGCAAATTGCGGTTGGTCGCGGCGATGACGCGCACGTCGACCCTCAGGGTTTCGCTGCTGCCTAGCCGCTCGAACTCCTGTTCCTGCAGCACGCGCAGCAGTTTTGTCTGCGTTTCGAGCGGCAATTCCCCGATTTCGTCGAGAAAGATCGTGCCGCCGTCCGCGAGTTCGAACCGGCCTTTCTTGCGCGCAGTCGCGCCGGTGAAGGCGCCTTTCTCATGCCCGAACAGCTCACTTTCGATCAGGCCGCTCGGCAGAGCCGCGCAGTTGAGCTTGACCAATGCGCGCTCGCGGCGTTTGCCCAAATCGTGAATTGCCCGGGCCACCATTTCCTTGCCCGTGCCGGTCTCGCCCGTCAGTAGCACGGTCGAGTCGGTCGCGGCGACTCTTTCGACGCCTTCAAACACCGCGGTCATGGCCGGCGACGCGCCGATGATCTCGCCCAGATTGTATTCGTTCCTGAGCTCTTCCTGCAGATATCCCTTTTCCAGTTGCAGTCGCTGCAGCTTTTCTTCCGCGGAAACCAGCTCGTTGATATCGCGCAGAATGAGCGTGTACAGCTTCTCGCCCGCGGTTTCAAACTGGGAAACGGTTCCGTCGACCGGAAACAGCTTCCCGTCGACGCGAATGCCGGCGATGCCTTCGCGCGCCCACAGATAGCACTTGTCGCGCGGCCCTTTCTGGCAGTCGCTCAGGTACGACTTCAGAAGCTGGGATGATTTTTCCGTCAGGTAGCGGTCGAGCGGTTGGCCGATGGCCTCGGAAGCGCGGCAGAGAAACGCCTTTTCCGCCGCCTGATTGAAGAGCGCGATGGTCAGGTCGGCCTTGATGACGACGATGGCATCCATCGCCGACTCGAAGATCAGGGAAAGCCGCTCCTCGCTTTGCCGCAGCGCCTCTTGCAAACGCCGCCGCTCGGAAATGTCCCGGATCAGCGCGAGCATCCATTTCTGCCCGCTAACCTCGATGAGCGATGCTGAAATCTCCGAAGGGAGGCCTTCCCCGGATTTGGTAATACAGGTCAGCTCGTTGGTCCAGCCGTGCCCGCTTTTGAGCACCGAGGCGGCAAAAGCCTGCAGCGCCGGCATTTCGTCGGGATGAATGTCCGACATGCGCATGGCCAGGAGCTCGTCGCGCGTGTACCCCAGTTTTTCACACGCCCTGGGGTTGGCGTCCATGATCCTGTCCTCCGTGAGGTCGACTATGAGAATCAGGTCGTTGGAATGCGTGAAAATCTTGCGGAACCGGTCGTCCGGGCCGGTGGCGCCCGGCTGTTCGGCGGTCTTTTTCTGTGGGCTTTTGGGGCCAGCGTTGGCGATGGTCATGAGGCGATCGTGGTTATGGTCTCAGCGCGTTCTTGTCGTGGTTCGTGAACTTTACATGACAGTTGAGAAACGCCTGCGGAAATGCCAAATCATTTCACTTCGTGACTGGCCTGACGGGTTTGAACGGAACAGGCGCGTCTCGGGTTAGAAT
>CAZTNL010000604.1:0-2525 GCA_964614885.1 uncultured Calditrichaceae bacterium
AACGTGTCAAACAGCCGTGCCGGATGCCACCTGCGCGGCCTCAGGACTTGCGCGGTTTTTCCAGCAGCGAGGCGCGCTTGACCGCGTCTTCGCCGAATTTATCCTGAAGGGAATCGAGCAATCGGCTCAGTTTGCTGTTCATCGGCGCGTCCTGCTCGAACAGCCCCAACTGCTCGCCGGCGACCGAGTTGAGCTGGGAGACGCCGATGCCGAGCAGACGCACCTTCTGCCCGTTCCGGTTCATCCGCCGATAGAGCGACACCGCCACGCCCTTGATGATCTGGCTGGAGTCGATAAAATCCGCGAAGGTTTTGCTGCGCGTGAAGGTGGAAAAGTCCTCGAAGCGTATTTTCAACGTGACGGTTCGGCCCTTCAGTTTGTCCTTGCGCATCAACCGCGTCAGCGACTCGGCCAGCTTCGCCAGGGTAAACTCGATCTGCTGCCGGTCGGCGGTGTCCTGGTCGAACGTCCTCTCTTGGCTGATCGACTTCCGGGCCCAGCCGGAAACCACCTCGCGCTCGTCGAGACCGTGCGACAGGCGCCAGAGCGCATTGCCCCATTTGCCGAAACGACCATTCAGCTCCGCCTCGCTGCGCGCGGCAATGTCGCCGATTTTCCTGATGCCCATTTGCAGGAGCGCCTCTTCGGTCTTCCTGCCCACACCCCAGAGGCGGGAAATCGGCAGCGGGTGCAGAAAGGACGTTTCCTCGCCCGGCCGCACCACGACGAAACCGTCGGGTTTGTCCAGGTCTGAGGCAATCTTGGCCAGAAACTTGTTCGGCGCCAGGCCAATCGAAGCGGTCAGGCGCAACTCGTTAAGGATTCGTTTCTTGATTTCCAACCCGAACGCCTCGGCGTCGGGAAAAAGCTGCAGGGAGTGCGTGACATCCAGAAAAGCTTCGTCTATGCTGATTTTTTCGATGGTTGGGGTGAACTGTTCGAGAATCTCCATCATGGCGCGCGACAATTCGCTGTAGCGCCCGTAGCGGCCGGGCACGTAAATCCCGTGCGGGCAGCGGCGATAGGCCTGCGAAATCGGCATCGCCGAATGGATGCCGAACGCGCGCGCCTCGTAGCTGCACGTCGCCACCACGCCCCGGCCCTTGCCACCCTTCGGGTCGGCGCCGACGATCAGCGGTTTGCCCCGGTATTCGGGATTGTCTAACTGCTCGACAGCCGCGAAAAACGCGTCCATGTCGATGTGAATGATCGTGCGATGCATGCTGCAACTTAGGATTCAGCGTTCAGAAATGCAAGATGTTTGAAGCGACTTCTCCCTTCGCCTCCCCGTGCAACCCACTCCTCTGGACAAGGGAATACCCCATGCCGGCTTCCAGACACGGGCGCTGTTCAAACGCCGACGCGGTTGACATTTGCAAACGGCTTGTTTACCTCGCCGTTCAGCGTGCCTCAAGCCCGGATAGCAAGAGCTCATTTTCTGCTGCTCTGTCCAAACAGCCGGAGCGCAAAAGTTCACGTTTGCACTTTTTCCGCCAGTCACCCGTGCACGGACCCGACAACTTGAGCGAACCTTTGGGGCCAATTTGACAGTCCGTATAATTTATAGTTTTTCTTCGTGTCCTTCGTGCGCTTCGTGGTTTATGAATCATTCAGGTTAGCAAATTGCTTTCGTTTCTCATCCGCGTTTATCCGTGGCTAACGATTTTGCGGCGTTTCCGTGCCAGGGATAATGCGGGCTAAACAATCTTGGCAAAACACAGCAAGCTTCCAATCGTAACGTACTAACCGGGAAAATATCATGAGCAAAACACCCTATCTTTTCCTCGCCCTCTTCCTGCTGGCCGCGTGTGAAGTTCCTCCGCAGGAAAAGAAGCAGCAAACGCGCGACCTGAGCAAACCGCAGATGATGCGGATCGCCCTGCAGCGCCCAGAGCAGGCGGACAGCCTCATCCAGGCAGGCGTCGACGTCATCGTCGTCGAGCACGACTACGTCATCGCCCGGATTCCGAACGACATGCGGTCAAACTTGTCGGCGGCGCACTTGCCCGCCACCTACGCGGCGGAAAGCGACCTCACCCAGCGCCTCGTCCGCATTGCGGCGCACAGCAAGGACGATCTGACGAAGTTTTCTGAGCTGGGGCTGGACATTTGGGAATCCGAAGGGGACACGGTTCTGGCGCGGGCTTTCGACAAGCAACTGCGGCAGCTCACCGAACTGGGCTTTTCGGTTCAAATCGTCGCGCGCGATGCCCTGGAGTTCGCCAGGAAGCAGAGCGCCGCCAAGTAAGCGGCAGCGCGACGAACAGGACCATTACCGAACAGACACTGCGACCCCACGGAGGAACCCATGCGAACTTTGGTCAGAACACTCATGTTTCCACTGGCGCTCATGCTTTTTGCCGCCAGCCTTTGCCAGAACCCGGAACCGGGCCCGCCGGACGCCGGACTTTATCACAATTATGCCGAGTCGACCACCGAACTCGCGCAACTGCAAGCGCAACACCCGGGCCTCGCCAAAGTGGTCTCTTTGGGAAAATCCGTGGAAGGCCGCGATATCTGGGCCA
>CAZTNL010000605.1:0-2525 GCA_964614885.1 uncultured Calditrichaceae bacterium
GCAACCACACCTTCCAACGCTTGCAGGCCGATTGCCTGCAGGCCCCGGGCAACGCTGGCGCCGTCCCGAACATCTGCAACCACAATCTCATGTTGCTTAGAGTTGGAAAGCGAAGCGCGAACTTTTTCGAGCTTGCCCCCCGTTCTTCCCAGAAGGATCACGCTGTGTCCCTCGCCGGCGAAGCGCTCGGCAACCGCGGCGCCAATGCCTGAGCCGGCGCCTGATATTAGATAATGAGCCATAAACTATCCTATTTGAGTAATCTGAAACGCATGACAACCGGCAGGTGGTCAGAAGCCTGTCCGGCCGCGCGGGCGACATAAGCGTTCACCGGCGCTATTTTTTCTGAGTCGTAGAAAATGTAATCGATTTTTTGAAAAGGATGGCCTGAAGAAAATGTGTAAATCTCAGATTCGTCGGCGACAAAAGCTTTAGGCGGAAACGCTGCCGCCATGCCCGGTTCGTTGACGAACATGGCCACAGTCGGGTCGTAGCGGTCGGCCGCGGACAGGGCGCTGTGCCCGCCGCCCGCGACTCCCATATAAGGAGAGATGCCGTTGAAGTCGCCGAGGACTATTACCGGGTAATCGCGGCGCAACCGCCGGAGAAGCTTGAGAACCTGCGCGGCCTGCCTGGCCCTGGTCGGCTGTTCGTAGGCCTCCAGGTGTACGTTGATGATTAAGATTTCCCTTCCCACATCTATTCTCACCACCTGTGCCAGCCGGTCGAGGTAGAAGCGGTCCCAGTAAAAAGGCATCTCCCGGGGCCACGCCAGGATGTGGCGTTCCTGCTCTAGTATGGGGAAACGGCTGAAAACCGCCTGGCCCGAAAGGACGCGGCCAAAATTTGCTTCCGGAGGCCAGTAGGGATACGGCACGTAGCGTTTGTCCCAATTCACCGCAAAAGCAGCCTGCGCGTAGCCGGCTCCGCGCGCCAGGGAATCGATTTGATTCATGCAGTGCGAACGGAAAGACGGCCCGTCGATTTCCTGAACGCCGACGAAATCCGGTTTAATGTCGTTCAGCAGCGCGATGACCCTTGCCAGATTCCGGCGATAAAACTCTTTGCTTTCCCGGTGGTGCAGCGCATTTGACATGCCGGATAGATAGCCGAGGTTGTAGGTCATGACGGTGAAGGTATCTCCCGCGGCTGCCGCTGGTTTGACCTGAGAATAGAAAAGTATTTCCGTCATCCGGTCCGCAGGTCGCGTGCCAGAGGCGGCCCAGATGATCGCGCCGAGCGCGCCAAGGCAGCCTATAATGAGCGCGATGATCGCGTATTTAAGCAGTGTTTTCATCGAGTCAGAGGATTTCGCCTGAAATGGGTAAGATAGGTAACCCGCGTCTTCATTTCAAGCTGAATCTGGCCCGGTCAGCCGAAGAGCATTGGGCGCGCGTGCAGCAATTCACGCGGCCTTTGCGTTGAAGAGAAGGTTGGCCAGCAGATTGATGAAGGCGAGCAGGCCATAAAAGGCAAGGACCGTTTCCATTCTGAACATCGCAAATATGAACATGTCGAGTTTTACCTTCGAGGACTGGTACTGGTGACTGCCGTAGAACAGGATGTCGCTGCTCTTCTTGATTCTGGAATCGCCGCTCAGCCACAATTTCTCGAGCTCTGCGACCCGGAGTTCCAGGATTTTCATGTGGCTGGCCTGCAATCCTTCTATGAACCAGAAGAGGATGATCGGCAGAAAACTCAACATGAAAGTTGCCCCGCCTCCCGGGAGAAATCTGCCGGGAAGAGACAGGACGAGGAGCACGAGCCAGACGGCCAGGCACCAATTCTTGGTCATTGCCCGCTGGTCGTTGTAGCGGTCGATGCTGCGGTAGTGCTGGTCGATAGCCCACTCGATACGGGCACTCGGAATGGGGGCCGACTCGTTGGGCAGCTTCATCGTCTGCGGTTGATCGGGCATGCGTTGCCTCCAGCTTATGAGAGTTGCTCCGGGTCGAAGGTAGCAAACCGTGGATTCGTTGTCAATTTTTTTCGCGCTGCCGCGGATGGTGTCCCGAATGGTTCAGCCTGAACGTAGAGGTTCAGGCTGAAGGAGCCGGCTTCCGCGACAGATGAGAATTCTGGTTTAAAAACAATAACTTATGAGGTAATAATTTGTTTGGCATAGGCATTGCGTTAGCCCGGCCCGAAAACGGGAACAACCGGCACCAACCGAAAGGAAGGATATCATGAAAAAGTCAATTAAAGCAGCCGTGGCCGTCGCAGCTTTGTCCGTCGCGCTCATATCCGGGCAGGGTGAGGCGCGGGCGCATGTTTATGTCAGAATCGCTCCGCCAAGAATTCACGCGGTGAAAGTTGTCAGGCCGGCCCGGCTGTTTCGCCACGCGGTTTGGGTAAGCGGGCACTATCGCTATCGCCACGGGGCATACGTTTGGGTGAGCGGCTACTGGATAAAGCCACGACACGGCTACTACTATGTTCAGTCTCACTGGCAGCCGACGCGCTACGGCTATCGCTTCGTACCCGGACACTGGGTAAGAAAGTAGCGCAGTCATCTTATTGCTCTC
>CAZTNL010000606.1:0-2525 GCA_964614885.1 uncultured Calditrichaceae bacterium
ATGCCAGTTCCAAAACAGTCGCGGCCCAATAGACATTGCCGGTCAGGCTCGGGACGGATTGACTGCCTTGCATCAGATTGGGAGCGTATACAACCATCGGGACCTTGATGGATTCCTCGTACATCAGTACTTTGCCTGACACCCTGTGCTCTCCTTGCAGCAGCCCGTTGTCGGAAGAGAAGATGATGACGGTGTTTTGCAACTGACCCACCGCCCGCAGTGTATCCACCAGGCCCTTAACCATTTCGTCGATCGAGAGCAAGGTTTCCAGCCTACTGCGATAACCACGGACAAGGTCGTCGATCTGTGCTGGCGTCATCAGAGGCAGCGCTTGCAAATAGGCAGGCTTGTCGGACACGTCTGCTTCGTTGAAGGACGGTTTTTCGGGAAATGGTTTAGTTGCGAGACTGCCCTGGTGCCTCGGCGCCGGCACACCAACGAGGGGAGTAATAAAGGCTACAGACAAAAAGAACGGCCGCGCGCTACCGCGTTGTCGACTCAAGAAGTCCAGAGCTTTGCCAGCCAGGACGTCGGTTTGGTAATCGGCAGGCGTCTCTCCGTACGGTACCAGACTGCCATTTTCGTTAAGCGTATAGTTATAGACACGAGCGAGTGAATCGACCGGCGCGTACCATTCACTCCAGCCGGGAGGAATTTCCGTGGGCGGAACGCCTGGTACCGTGGCAGCATCAAGAGTGCCATATCCGTTAAGATAGCGCCCAATGTGCGCGGTGGTGTAGCCCGCCGTTTGCAGCCACAATGGCAGCGTATTGCTGTGGTCCAATTTTGGGTAACCGCCATTCCACTGCGGTGTGTTTCCCAGCACGCCATGATTGTGAGCGTACTGACCAGTTAAATACGTGGCTCTTGAGGGGCAGCAAAGGGAATATGAAATAAAAAAATTTGGAAAACTCGTACCCCGCTTCACCAGCAAACTGTCGACGTTCGCCATAACATCCAGTGAATTTGCCTCCTGATCATCCGTCAGAATAAAGATGATATTGGGTCTCTGCTGCGGCGGATTTAGCGTGCTGAAAGTCGAGTCTAAGGATACCGTCAGATTGCCGTCCCTGTCCTTCGATTTGACGCGGAAGTGATATAGCGTCGACGGCGCGAGGCCAGACAGACTCTGTTGATGCGCGGTCGCGAGTGTGGTGTCGAGAGACGTCGAGCTACCGTAAGTGGCACTGAGACCGTACTCGATTTGAGACGTTGCCGGCTCGTCGGTGGTCCAGGAAATGGTAGCGCTCGTCGAGGCAAGCGCGGAAACGGCCACATTGGAAATTGTTGGTGGAGTCGTCGTATCAGCGGGTCTGATGCCAAGCGCAGCCATGACCCAAAGCGTTGGCTTCGACAAGGTCCAGGACATTGTCACATTTCCGCTTCCGCCAAGCGAAGAGCCACAGCCGCCGACGACAAGACCCGGGTTGTTCCAAAGCGCAACCTGACTCGAATTGGGTGGCAATGAAATCGTTGCGCCGCTGTTCAGCACATTCCACGACACAACATCAAGAGCCACTTCGCCGGCGGCAAGCGTGATACTTGCAGAGGGCGCAATGCCCTCGCCAGCCGCTGTCCCGGATGCGCTCAGAGGAACCGCCTGATCGACCCCGTTCCAGGAAGTTGCGCCAGCCGTCATCCATTGGAATTGTCCTGAGGCATTCACGGTAACGTTGTCGACGCCTGCCGCCGGAGCCACGAGATACCACACATCCACTGAAAAACGACCGAACTTTCGGGTCACGGCCTGAGTCAGGCTGGCCGTCCCATATAAAACCGTCGAAACCGCCTGTCCCCGCCCGCTATAGTAGGAAACGCTCACAACGAGCAAACGCTGGTTTCCATTTACGACATGTTGCCAACTCAAACTGCCGATTTCGTTTCCGGCTGCCGTGGTAGCGCTGTCAAGGGTCACACCCGGCAAGCCAGCCCCCGAGGATGGCAAAGGTGTGATGCAGGCAGTGGCAACGTGAATGCTTAGAACCACGATGGTCTTGGCCCAGGCTTGCGGTTTCATGATGGTTCCTCCTGGTTCTACGGCGCAGCCCGCCCATGAAGCCAGCACATAGTCACAGCCATTTCCCGCAGCGGCCTCAGCATAGACTTAGTTTCTCGTCATTCTCTCGTAGCAAAAATGGACGCAAGCGGGTTCAAGCGAACAAAACCAACTTCTTTAGGGGGGATGAGAAAGCCCTACTGTGCACTAAAATAAGAACATTACCCCCTGATGTCAAGAACTTTGCCAGCGAACAGACCACAGCGACCTCGGCAATGACCTGCTTTTGCTTACATTCGCACAACTGAAAAGCTGCCTGTCCTGGTTGCGGACCGATGGAATGCTCCTGCCCAAACCAGGCCGGAGAGGACACCGACCAAGGGGAGGACACAAAAAAACCCCTGGCCGAACGGGCATCAGCCAGGGGTTCGTCGGGACCAGGCCCGAATTATTTCAGAAACATCAGTTTCCTGGACAGAATTTCTTCGCGGCCGTTGCTGAAGGTCACACGCAAGCGATAGAAATAGAC
>CAZTNL010000607.1:0-2524 GCA_964614885.1 uncultured Calditrichaceae bacterium
ATCATCGCCAGAATATGGCCGTTGGTTGGATCGATGGAAACCAGCGCGACCTGGGCTATGACTCTTGCTTCCAGCAGTGAGTCGACAAAAGTGGAGTCCTGCACCAGGGCTTCAACATCGTGAGTTTCCTTGAAGGCATCATCGAGAAGGTCGGGGATGAGCTCCTTCTTGCGGTAGTACTCGTGTACGCTTTTCTGCAGCTTGGGCAGATGCTCCGCGACCGCCCGCTCGGCCACGGCCTGCGCCCGGGAGTCGAGTGTCGTGTAGATGGAAAGCCCGTCAGTGTAGAGGTCGTAGCCGTACTTTTCCTGCATGATTTGGCGCACGTATTCGGTGAAGTACGGCGCCAGGCCGTTGGCAGTCTTGCCGCTGTACACCTCGATCGGTTTTTTGATGAATTCGGCGAAGGCGTCGTCGTCGAGAAAGTGTGTTTCGTGCATGGCTGTGAGGACGATATTTCGCCGCGTAAGGCAGCGGTTGGGGTACCGAATCGGCGAATAGTTATTCGGCGCCTTCAGCAGCCCGACGAGAACGGCGCACTGGTCCGCGCTCAGTTCCTGCAGATCCTTGCCGAAATACTTAACCGCCGCCGACTGCGCTCCGTAGGTGCCGTGGCCGAAGTACATGTGGTTCAGGTACATCTCGAGGATTTCCTGCTTGGTGTAGGTTCTCTCGATTTGTATGGCCGTGATGAGCTCCTTGAGTTTGCGCGTGATGGTCTTTTCGCTGCTGAGGTACAACTGTCGCGCGAGTTGCTGCGTCAGCGTGCTGGCGCCTTCCTTGAAACGCGCGGAAACCACGTTTTTGAAGATGGCGCCGAAGAATCGGTGCAGGTCCATGCCCCAGTGCTCGTAGAATTTACGATCCTCGGTAGCGATGACCGCCTGGATCAGCGCCTCCGGCATATCCTCGAGTGCGACAAAGTTGCGCTTCTCCTCGAAATATTCGTGGATGACCTGCATGTCGGCAGAATAGACTTTGGAAGCCAGCTTCGGTTTGTAGTCTTCGAGCTGTTTGAGAGAAGGAAGGTCTCGGGTGATCACGAAGAGGTAGATGAGACCGCTCAGCACGATGGCCGTTGCCAGCCAGAGGGTGAATTGACGTCTGTTTGGCAGTGAAAAGTTCTTAAGCCCGCTCACGTTGCGCTCTCCGTTTCTTTTCTTTCTCAGTGGCATGTGCTCTCTTTCCGCACCGGTTGGTCCGCAGGGTTAAACCAGCTCGCCGGACGGAAGTTTCTGTCCGTGCCGGGCGGTGTCGGCCTCCCACGTCGCGAGTTCCGGCCTGGGGCCCACGAGCTTCAGATAGGTAAAGTGGGCGAGCCAGTCACCGAGGTTGACAAAGTACTTGCCGTTGCTTTCCCGGAATTCCGGCCGGTGTGTATGAGCGAGAATGACGATATCGAAGCCCTCCTCATGCTTGCGCCCGGCCAGGTCGGAATACGCTTGTTCGAAACGGTTGTCCCCCTGGGCGCCGCTCTTACGGGAAACATAGCGCATCAGAGGCAACCCTAAATCGGGGTGCAACCAGCGGTACAGCATAATGTTGAACCGGCTTCGCATGATTTTTTTTGCCATCCGCATCTTCCACTCGCCTGCCGTCAGTCCGTCTCCGTGTGCGATGAAAAGTCGCAGCGAGTTGTGGGTGACTTCTATCGGTTCGTGGTAGAGCTGGAGCCCGATCTCTGCACACAAGTACGACTCATGCCACAGATCGTGGTTGCCGGTCAGATACCTAACCTCGGTACCCGACTCCACCAACTGAATCAACGCCGCGAGCACCTTCAGATTCAGCTTGGGAATCGCTCTGCGGTATTCGAACCAGAAATCGTAAAGGTCTCCGACAATGTACAGGTAATCGGCCCGCCCGTGCAGGGACTTCAGGAAAGAAGTGAGTCGATTTGCTTTTCGCCGCTCAACCTCCCCCGAACTGCTGCCGAGGTGTACATCCGAAATGAAATAGACGCGCTGCATCTGAGCAAATTATTGATTGCCGGAGTAAAATGCAACTGCTTTTCCCTCCGGACGCAGCTGTCCGAAAAATGTTGACAATCAACAAAAGAATTAGTATTATAGACCTCTTAAAAAGATCCGGCTCTATGTCTAATGAAATCAAAACTGTCAAGCAAGGGAGTTCCTTTCTATGAGCTTAGATGCACTAGGAATGATTGAGACTCGCGGGCTGGTCGGAGCCATCGAAGCCGCCGACGCAATGGTCAAAGCCGCAAGAGTCACGCTGATCGGCAAGGAGAAAATCGGCGGCGGGTTTGTTACCGTCATGGTCCGGGGCGATGTTGGCGCAGTGAAAGCCGCGACAGACGCCGGCGCTTCAGCCGCAGAAAAGGTTGGAGAGCTTGTTTCAGTTCATGTCATCCCGCGTCCACACTCAGATGTTGAAATGATTCTTCCCGAGCGCCCCGCCTCCTGACGCGTTCAAAAAGTATGTTAAATTGAATGCACGATAAAGCTCTGGGACTGGTTGAGACCAGAGGGTTGGTTGGCGCGATCGAGGCCGCCGACGCGATGGT
>CAZTNL010000608.1:0-2518 GCA_964614885.1 uncultured Calditrichaceae bacterium
ATGCGCTGTTTCGCTACAACGAGCGCGACCAGGGCATCCTGATTCCAGCCATGTTCTTGGTCATCATCGTGGTGATCGGCGTCATGTATCGCAGTTTCCGCTTCGTGCTGCTGCCTTTGGCGGTGGTGGCCCTCTCCGTCGTCTGGACGTACGGTTTCATGGGAATATTGGGGTACAAGGTAAACCTCATCTCTTCCATCCTGCCGGTTTTGCTCATGGGGGTGGCCATAGCCGACTCCATGCACCTGATCTCCGACTATCTGTACGAGACGGCCCAACCCGGCCGCAGCAAGCAGAAGGCGGTCGAAGAAGCCTTTCACAACATCCTGAATCCGGCGTTTCTAACCAGTCTGACGACGGTGCTGGGCTTGCTCTCGCTTTTGGGCGCAGACCTTGTGCCGATTCGGGAGTTCGGCCTGGTTGCCGCGGTCGGCGTCGCCTCAGCTTTCGTTATCACCGTCGTCCTGGTGCCCATCCTGATGCTCTGGCTTCCGTTTCCGGATCATGCTGCTGCCCGGTCGGGCCGGGGGTTTTCCGTGGCGGCTATCCTGAACGATCTCGGGAAGTGGCGTCCGCTGCGTTCGGGAATCGTTTTGCTGCTGGTGGTTCTTTTCGCCGTGCCGGCAATCGGATTACTGGCGCAGCTGCAGGTGGGGACCAACAGTATGGATTATTTTCGCCGGGACGATGAGGTGCGCACCCAGGCAGAGTGGATCGACTCCGGCATCGGCGGCTCCACTTCGCTGGAGTTTCTCGTGCGGGGCGAGGAGGGCGCGCTCAAGCGTCCGGCGCTGTTGAAGAGAATGCTGCGGTTCCAGAACTACCTGCGCGACCTGCCCGGGATCACGGGTGTCTATTCTATCGCCGACCTCAGCAAATCCCTGAATCGCGGCTTTAACGATGGCGAGGCAGCGTTCTTCACGGTCCCTGATTCCCAGCTCGTGGTGGCGCAGCAACTCTTCCTGGTCGAAGGCAGCGATGACCTGAACGAACTGGTCTCCGATGACTACTCGCTCGGCCGCATCACGGCGCGGGTGGAACTGGGGCGGTCGCAGGAGCTCGCGGCAAAAATGGAGGATATCGAGCGGCAAATCCGGGCGGTTTTCACCGAGGGTGCTTCCGTCACCCCGACCGGCATGGTGTTTCTCATGCACCAGATGGAAGGCTATCTCCTCGAAAGTCAGATACGAAGTTTTCTTCTCGCTTTCGTGATCGTTTTTCTGGCCATTTTTATCATGCTGCGGTCCGTACGTCTGGGGCTACTGGCCATCATTCCGAACCTTTTGCCCATCTTAATGACGCTGGCGCTGATGCCGCTGTTCGACATCAATCTCGATGTCGGGACGGTCATGATCGGCGCCATTGCTCTGGGGCTCGTGGTGGATGATACCATCCACTTTCTCTCACGGTTGAAGCTGGAAATGGCTTCAGACCCCACGCGGGCCGCTATTTCCAAAGCGATGCAAGCGACTGGCCGGCCGATCATATTTACCAGCATCGTGCTCAGCCTCGGTTTTCTGGTTCTCGTTCTCGCCAGTTTCAATCCGATTGTTCATTTCGGTTTGCTGCTGTTTTTCCTCGTGCTGCTGGCCCTGGTATTTGATCTGGTGGTCCTGCCGGCGCTGCTGGGATTTACTCTTAGAGCCATCGAACGCGAAACAAATCTATCCGACGAGGTGAAAGACAGAGCAGGAAGGATGGTATGAAAAGAAATATGTTCGTCATCATGATTGGGCTGATGACCGTGGCCTGGGCGAGCGCCCATCCGGCGCAGACCCGCGAGTTGACGGGTCTGGAAATCATGCAAAAGAATGATGCCCAGGCAAGTGCGCCTACCGAGTACATCGAGATGACGATGCACCTGGTCAACAGGAAAGGACACGAGCACATCCGCAAAGTCGTGCAGTATGAGAAGTCGGCCAAAGACGGCGACAAGCAGAGGTTGGTGCGGTTTCTGGCGCCGGCGGATATCAAGGGAACGGGACTGCTGACCCTGGAGCACAAGAAGCGCGATGATGATCAGTGGCTGTACTTGCCGGCCATGCGTAAGGTCCGCAGAATATCGTCGGCGGAAAAGTCTGACCGGTTTGTCGGTACGGATTTTACCTACCAGGATCTGAAAAGCGAAGCGATGGCGCATTACCAGTACCGCCTCACCGGTGAGGATACGGTGCGCGGAGAGCTCTGTTACCGGGTCGAGGCGGCGCCCGGCGATGATGCAGAACGCCGCCAAAGCGCCTACAGCAAGCGCACCCTGTGGATTTCGGCGAGTCGATTCGTTTTGCTTCAGGCATTCTTTTACGACAAGCGCGGGGAGCGCTTCAAGACGTTCGAGGCCTTCGACGTGCGTCGCGTCGATGCAACGAAAAAATGGCGGGCGCGGCGCCTGGAGATGCGCAACCTGAAGACGGCCCATTCTACCACATTGACTATTGAAAAGATCGAGATCGGGCGAAAGATACCGGCCCGCACCTTTACGCTTCGTATGCTGCAGAGAGCGCGGTGAGAGGCTTGTCCC
>CAZTNL010000609.1:0-2517 GCA_964614885.1 uncultured Calditrichaceae bacterium
CTCGACCTCGCCGGCGAGCGCCGGCAGGAAGAGGACAAACAATACGGCGCCGGCGAGATTCCGGCGTCGGAGTTTTCCGCTGGTTCCGCACAATTTCATGGTAGATGAACTAGCCCTTCGCAGCACGTCGCGTATTATGTAACCAAGACTTCACAAGATTGCCAGAGAGGCAGGTCATCGTAAGGACGACCCGCTTCTTGCAAATTTTACGGCAAAAGCGGGAGAGCAAGTGTGTCGATTTCCCCCATAAAATCGCAGTAACCGAGCCAAACGATCATCTGTCAAACACAACTTGGGATTAAAAGTAACAAAATTTAAGCTAGTTTGCCCCTAAATGCAACAAATTTCTGACTTTTTCCATTATTGCGCTTGACTAAACGACGCAGAATCGTTACGATCCTTACCAATTCCAGACACATTCAAACTATCCCTCGGGCTATGCAACTAGTAAAAACGGCCTCATCTCTTCTAGCCGCGATCGCTCTCGCCGGCTTCCTGAACACAAAAAACGGCCCCTTGCCTCCGGTTGCAAACTTTCTGGATCCATTTCACGGCTTCTGGCGCAATGCCGAAACCGAGGATGCCGAAAGCAGCGAAACCCTGACACTGCCCGGACTGTACGACTCCGTGACGATTCTCTACGACGACCGCCAGGTTCCCCATGTTTTTGCCAAAAACGACCACGACCTCTACCTAGCGCAAGGCTACGTCACCGCCAGAGACCGGCTGTGGCAGATGGAATTTCAAACCCATGCTGCCGCTGGCAGGCTCTCGGAAATCATGGGCCGGGTAAGTCTGGGATCGTTCACCACGGTCGATTACGACCTCCAGCAGCGCCGGGTCGGCATGACCTACGGCGCCAGAAACGCGCTCAAGAACATGCGGGCCGATTCCGTCGTGAGCCAGGTGGTGGCCGCTTATACCGAGGGCGTGAATGCTTATATCCAAACCCTGAAGCCGGCCGGCTATCCGGTGGAATACAAAATCCTGGATTATGCGCCCGAGCCGTGGACGCCCTTCAAGTGCGCCCTGTTTCTCGAACACATGGCCTGGATGCTCACCGGCCGCAGCACGGAACTGCAGATGAGCAACACCCTGGCCCGCTTCGGAGAAGACGTTGTAGCCGACCTCTTCCCGACCTTTCCGAAGCATCTCGACCCGGTCATACCGCGCGGTACAAAATGGCCGTTCAAACCGGTCACGGTTGTGAAACCAACACGGGAATTCACACCCGCGGTGTCCGGGGGCAAGCTGGCGACACAACCGAATGCAGCGAACGGAAGCAACAACTGGGCAGTGTCCGGCAAGAAGACCGCCAGTGGGCTGCCCATCCTTGCCAACGATCCACACCTGACACTCAGTTTGCCATCGGTCTGGTACGAAATCCAGCTGGCAGCGCCCGGGGTCAACACCTACGGGGTCTCGCTGCCGGGCGCGCCGAACGTGGTCATCGGCTTCAACGACAAGATCGCCTGGGGCGAAACCAACTCGGAAGCGGATGTTATGGACTGGTACGAAATCAAGTTCAAAGACGGCCGTCTGAACGAGTATTGGTACGACAACGCCTGGCGGCCGACCAGCCGATATGTCGAAAAAATAAAGATTCGCGGCGAAGCGACGCTGCTGGATACGGTGGTCTTCACCCACCACGGACCGGTCGTTCTGAAACCGGGAGAAAAATCGACCAGCCGGCAGGTTCCGGTTCTGCACGCGCTGCGCTGGCTCGGACACCGGAGCGGCGATGAGGCGCGGACCTTCTACGAGCTCAACCGCGCGCAAAACTACGACGATTATGTTGCGGCGCTCGAATACTACGACTGTCCGGCCCAGAATTTCGTTTACGCAGACCGGGATGACAACATCGCGATTTGGCACAACGGCCGCTTCCCGGTAAGATGGCCGGCTCAGGGCAAAACCATTTCCGATGGCAGCGACCCGGCCTACGATTGGCAGGCCTGGATCCCGCGCGAACAAAACCCGCACGTCAAGAATCCGGCGCGGGGATTCGTCAGCTCAGCGAACCAGAATCCCACCGACGAAAGCTACCCGTACTACCTGAACTGGTGGTTTGCACCCTACTACCGGGGCGCCAGAATCAACGAGTGGCTGTCTACGACCGACAACATCCGGCCGGACGATTTTCGCGTGATGCAACTCGACACCAAGAATCTGCACGCCGAATCGGCGCTGCCGCTCATGCTCAGGGGCCTGCACCGTGGCGAACTGGACTCCGCGGAAACCGCTTTGCTGTCCCGGCTGGAGCACTGGGACTTCTTCGACGACGCCAATAAAATCGCCCCGACCATCTTCAAGGTCTGGTGGGATTTTTTCTACCACTCGCTCTGGGACGATGACTTCGGTGGCGGTTATCTTCGCCTGCCGGAGAAAGACCGTACCGTGCAGTTGCTGCAGGAGGAACCGCAATCGAAATGGTTTGACAACCGGGCGACAAGCAAGACCGAAACCAGCGCAGAGCTGCTGCTCAGCAGCTTCAAAGCGGCCTGCGCCCGACTGGTA
>CAZTNL010000610.1:0-1220 GCA_964614885.1 uncultured Calditrichaceae bacterium
CCCATGGCGACTTCAGCTTCAGCTTTAACCCAATCCGAGTCCACCGATGTTTTCGACCAGAGCACGATGACGCACCTGGCCTCTTTCAGGGCCTCCTGAATCACGTCCTCGTACTTTTGGCCCGGCGGAATTTTTCTGTCCCACCATACAGAGAAGCCGTTCTCCTTCAATTCGGTTGCCAACTTCTCCGCACGCGCCCGATCCTCCCGCGAATAGCTAATAAGCACGTCGCTCATGATCTACCTCGATTCAGTGCTTTAGTGAGTAAACAACAGAGTCCCCGTCTGAGCTAACAAACGAGACCCTTGTCCGAGCCGGAAAGGCCCCGCAATCTGGATTCGCATGCGCAACCGGCACGTACTTCTCATCCAAAATGGGGCCGGGTGTGTCAGCTCGCCAGACCGCACAGAGCACCAGGACGCGGTCTACGCCGACGTGTCCGCCCGCATTCGTTCGCACAGGGGCCGCTTTCATGGCCGGCCATCCAGAATGCGCGAGTTCCCCCTATATCCGAACCGGTCGTAATAGCGAAACATTTTGCTCAACGTCAGGACCTGGTACTCTCCCACGCCACGATTTCGGGCGTCTTCTTCCCACTCCGCCAGCGGCACGACTTGCACTCGACTCGCTGCCCAAAATGCCTGCTCAACTGGTCACACACCTCAATCTGCAACAGGCTTTCAGCGCCGCAGAGTTCATTGGACTTCGTCCGGACTTACATTTGGGCAAATGTGATAGACGGCCGTGGCTCCCTGAAGCGCTCGGTTCATGGCCGGCTGCGAGCCCATATCAGCGGCAACCACATCGTTTACGCCAAGCTCCTGAAGAAGTCGGATCTGGCTCTCAGTATGTACCACCGCCCGGATGTTGTCTGACCTCCTGAGCAACGCCCGAACAACTGCCTGACCGGTTTTCCCGGCTGCTCCGGTAACAAGAATCATCTTTCCATTCGCTTGTGACGACGATTATCGAGAGCGCTTCACTTCCCCCGCGTCCGGGCTCAGGCGTGCCTATTTCGAGTCGGCCAGCCGGCACAGAGACCGGGAAGCAGGGCGGTTCACCCAGCGCTCTCTGGCACCATGTTTCGTCCCAGCCATGCCGCAGGGCGCCAATCAGCCAAGCTTGCTTTGCAGAAACTCGTCCGAATAGTCGATTTTCAACTCAACCCACATCGGCAGGTGGTCGGACATTTGATGTGTTCGCCAGTAGGTCTTGTAGTA
>CAZTNL010000610.1:1320-2509 GCA_964614885.1 uncultured Calditrichaceae bacterium
CTGAAAACCACCTGGTAGTAGTCGAACACACCGGCGACGCCGGTCATCTCCAGCCGGTTCGGGCGCGTGCGGAAGGCGATCTGGTCGTAGTGGCGTGTCTTCCCGGCGTTGCTGCGAAACTCGAGCAATTGCTCGGGTATAACGAATTGCGCCTGCAATAATTGCTTAAACGTCTCGTCCTCGGGACCAAAAATATTGAAATCGCCGAGCAGAATCAGGTTGCGCGCCCAGGCCGTCGGATCCAGAGTGCGCTTTTTCAGGAATTCCGCGATAGCATGTATCTCGCGCACGCGCCTTTCCGAGTTCGCCTTGCTTCCACCCCACAGAATGTGAACGGTCGCCAGCATAAATGTGGTCCACCCGGCCTCGAAGCCGACAACAAAGGGTGTGCGCCAAACCTGAGACACAGGCTGTGGCTTGCCGTTTTCATCCTTTACCGGCGGCAACACGAGTTCTCCGGCAAGGCCGCCAAACGAAATCTTGCGGGAATCGTAGACGAATGCCATGCGCTCACCGTTGCCCTGCGCCCCGACGGTCGCATCGGTCACGATGTATTTCCAGTTTTCACCCAGAACTTCCATGACCCGCTTCAGTCCCTTCAGGTCCTTGAACACTTCCTGAACGGCGATCAAATCGAAATGAGAAAAGATCTCGGCGATGTAGTAAATCGCTTCCTCCAGACGGTCGCCGTAGGCGGCTTTGTCGAAGTCACGGATGTTCCAGGTTGCGAGCAGCAGCGTTTCACTGAAGGTTCGGTCCGGAATCTGTTGGCTCAATGTGTTCCGGAGCGCCAGCAGACGCTCGATGGTGCGTTTCCCTTCTTCTGACGAGCCGTCCAAGTGCTGGTAAGATGGCATGGAGTTCCCTCCTCGTGCGGGTGCGGACGAATCCGCGACATTGAATTATCCGGTTGCTTGTGTCCGGCGCCAGCTTCACACCTTCGTCATGGGGCCGCGCAGTTACAAGCGCCGGTTGTGGGGAAAGAAGCCGCGCTGCAGGACTTCTCTCTCCTTCCGGATTCTCACGGGGAGAGCAGGAGTCTGAAAATGGCCAGATACGGGGCGAAAGTCAAGAGAAAAATCATGCGCAAAACCGGAGTGCAAAACTTCAGTTTTGCACAGCCAGCGGCAAAGCTTTTTCGAATGAAAAAAAACACGCAAAAATAAATTTTTGCGCTCCAGCCGTTGCT
>CAZTNL010000611.1:0-2503 GCA_964614885.1 uncultured Calditrichaceae bacterium
GGAAGGGGCTATTATGCGCCTGCCGTAGCGCATGTCATGCTCGGCGCTCTCGTTATCTGGTTGTTCGCGCGCCAGGGCGCGCCTTCAGCTGCCAGCTTTCTTCGCACCGCGGATCCGGCCGTAACCGCCTCACCAGCGCCAAACCCACGCAACATCGTCTGGATCGTTACCGATACCGCCCGCCGCGATCATATTTCGGTGTACGGCGGCCGTCGAAACGCCACACCGAACCTCAGGAAATTCTCTGACGAAGCGCTTGTTTTCGACCGCGCGATTTCCGCGGCGCCCTGGACCGCGCCGTCCCATGCCTCCATGTTCACGGGAATGTATCCATCCAAGCATGGCGCGCATTATTTCCGATCGAAGCTGTCGCCATTGCCGCGGCAAAATTTGACGCTTGCGGAAATGCTGTCCGCGCGGGGCTACCAAACCGCGGGCATTGTAGCCAACAATGCCGGTCTCGCCCGATGGCTTGGCTGCAGCCAGGGATTCCAGTACTACTTCGACGCTTTGCCGTTTGTCTTCAGCCTGGTGTGGGGCAAGGCGCTGAACGCTCTGCCGAAAGACTTTCGCATAGATGAGCTTTGGGTTAACGAGGCCTGCCTTTCTGGCCAAATCAATCCGATTGTTTACAGTTGGCTGAACCGACGCGACCCAACCAGGCCGTTCTTTCTTTTTATTAACTACATGGAACCTCACGGCGGCATTGCTTTTGTGCCGCAGCCTTACGATTCGTTATACGGCTTCGACCGTGATGAGCATTCGCGGGTGTTTCACGATTTCGATGCGCGCAAGGTCATGCGCTTCGAGAGCGCCGTCACGGATCGTCAGCGCAAGTTCTGGACCGGGTATGTCCAACGCAAACTGACGTTCATGGATGCAAACATCGGCGCATTGTTCGAACGACTCAAAAAAATGGGCTTATATGACGATACGATGATTATCGTCAACTCGGACCATGGCGAACTGTTTGGCGAACACAACTCGTTCAGCCACAATACCGATTTGTACAACGAATTGATCTGGATTCCGTTGATGGTCAAGTATCCTCAGGCTGAGAAAAAAGGGCGTTCCCAACGCCTTGTGCAAACCGTTGACATCATGCCGGAAATTTTGTCGTATATCGATGTCGATATTCCTGTGGAGGTTCAGGGACAGCCGCTTTCCGTCAGCGCACACCCGGCGATTGCCGAATTGTTCGCTCAGCGCTACAACGCCAACGCCAGATTGTTTCCGCGGCGGTACTATCGGGATTTGAAAGCGATTATTTCCGTTGTCGGTAACGATTCGTTGAAGTATATTTGGTCGTCCAATGAAAAGTCGGAACTGTTCGACCTTGCGGCCGATCCTGAGGAGGGCACAAACCTCATCGCGGCAAGGCGCACGCAGGCGGACTCGCTGGGCGCGCGCTTGCGGCGTTGGCGGAAGAGTTTCGCGCCGGTTTCGCAAACACGCGAGACCAGCGCCCGGGAACGCAAAGAGATCGAGAAGCGACTCCGTTCGTTGGGATACATTAAATAGCCGTCCCCGTGGAGCGATGGCCTGGTTCGGATACATTCGCTAGATCGAGTTGATGAGTCGAGGGAACGACAAACTGAATCCTGTCAAGAAAACCGGACTTGCGCTTTATCTGTTTGGCGCCCTGGGTATGCTCCTCGGCCTCGGCAGAGTTCTGTGGCTGTTTCGCGGCGAAAGCTACTCATGGCTCGAGATTTCAACCTTTGGTTTGAACTACATTCAAACCAGTCTCAATGAATTCCTCATTTTCGGCCTTGCCGCCGGTCTGGCGTTCGCGCTTGTCTGGATGGTTTTTGATCGGCTCGAGGGCCTGTTCCTGTCCGGGTTGCTGGTTGCGCTGCCGCTCCTGCCGATCGTTTATTGGCTCAACAAGAATTTTCTGCCCGGTCGTTTTCACCCCGTGAGTTTGATTTGCAATGCGTTGACAGTCGGCATCGCGCTGGCGTCGATATGGGTCTTGTTCCGCAACCGTTTTGCTCAGGTTCATTTTATGAAACGCCTCTTTCGGAAAAGCCTGCTGGTCGGCGCTGCGGTCGCGCTGCTTCTGGTCAACGCGTTTTATTGGGCGCAACCCGCCTGCCGGAAGTTGTCCGCTACGCCTGCCACGCCCGACCGGTTGCTTTCGCTGATGAACCCGGCCTCGTTCAAAGAAAATGAGGAGACGCAGGATCCAGGAACTGTGCTTCACCAGCATTTCGCGGCATCGCTCAGCAAGCACCTGCGGCAGTTCCCGAAAAAGATCGCGCGAAGAGATACAGCATCGATTATTACGGCTGCGGAAGCCGTGCTGCGGCACGAATTTGAGTTTCTCAATGTTCGCAAAACCCTGGGTAAGCCCATAGATTGGAGAAGAAATCCAACGGGGGATCGGGAGTGGCTGCTTTCCCTGAACCGGATGGACTGGCTCTGGGAGCTGGCTGCCGCTTACGAGCTGAGCGGCGCGGCCCGGTATGCCAGGGCGTTCGATGAGATTATGCGCGCCTGG